>MWMJ01000004.1:0-50936 GCA_002151525.1 Synechococcus sp. Lanier
TGTGTAACTCCTTATCTATACGCTTTACCAAGGCCTCGGGCAATGGTCTATTGGCATAGCTGGCGTAGTGGCCAGCTAAGGAATTCAGGGCTGTTTGCATTGTTGTGAAGGAGGCGAGTCCGTTCACGGAACTATTGGGGCGATAGAGGGAGATGTAGCTATTGATTAGGGCCCTGGCATCTCGCTGCTGGTTAGCCCGCTCTGGCCCCTCAGCCGGAGTGGAGATGGTGGTTATCAGGGCTTCTGCCACCGCCATGGTGTCGTCTACATAGGATCCGGTTAAACCGGAAGCAGATTCACCACAAGCCGTTAAGCCAAGGGCCAAACAGCCGATCAGAAGAAAGCTGAGCAGATGCTTTATCAGGTGCTCGTTTATTTGGATTTTCATGTGCCTTAAGAGCGATTGCAGCTTTGTGGGCAACATGGTTTCCAAGCAATTGCTAAAGCTTAATTGCTACGCCAACGGGGAGGCAGCTGCGCAGCTGTGCAATGGCTGATTGCAAGCCGTTTCAGCCAATTGGGAGGAAGGCTTCCATCAGCCCCCGACCAACTGCGTTCAAGGGAAGGATCGCGTCGATTAATACCCAGCAGCGGGTCCTCACGGCGCAAATTAATCAAACTGATCAAACCGCTGGCCGGCCTAATGCCATCACACTCCAACTGAACCTCCAGGCTGATTTGCTCTCCAGCTGGATTTTTAATCAAAACCGGCAGTTGCCAAAGGCTTCGCTCTGGCCCTAAACGGGTTTTGGTTTTTGCTTCACCTAGCCACACCTCACGGCTGCCTAGGCGGGCAGCTGGCTGCCCGCAGCCCCATAGGCAAAGCAAAAGGCCAAAGCCCGAGAGTGGGAGCAGGGATTTCATCAATCACCTAGCCGTTGAAGGCTCAAGCGCTTGAGTAAAAAATCTATTAGTTCAGATGCTGGGCCCTCCTGTTTTTCGCCACTGCAGCGTTCAACCAACTCCACCACCCCATTGGCGGCTCCCCTGCCAACCACCAGTCGCCAGGGAATGCCGATTAATTCAGCATCCTTAAATTTCACTCCCGCCCGCTCGCTGCGATCATCCAATAGCGCATCAACACCAGCTGCTAGCAATTGCCCATAGAGCCCCTCTGCCAGGTCCACCTGTTGGGGATCTTGGGCACTAGCGATTATTAACACCACCTCAAATGGGGCAATCGGCACTGGCCAAATGATGCCGGCAGAATCGTGGTTTTGTTCAACAGCAGCCTGGGCCAAACGCGAAACCCCAATGCCATAACAGCCCATCCACAGGGACTCCTCCTCTCCCTGTTCATTGGTAAAACGGGCATCAAGCGCTTCTGAATACTTCCTACCCAATTGAAAAATGTGCCCCACCTCAATGCCGCGGGTGGCCTGGAGCACTTGAGCTGGATCGTGGCAGCAGCGGTCGCCCGCTTGGGCGGAGCGCAGATCAAGCACCTCAGGCAATGGAATCCCATTGCTGCCCCAGCGGGCCCCAACCAAATGTTGGTTAGGGATGTTTGCACCGCAGATAAAACAGTTGAGCTGGGCGGCGCTGCTATCTGCATAACGCAAAAATTTTGGCTCCAGTGATGGGCTATCAGCCAGCACGGAATCATCCAGATCAGGGCCCACATAGCCCATCGGAACCAAGCTGGGATCTGCCAAGCAAGATGCTTCCAAGGCCTGCAGTTTGAGCAGGCTTCCCCATTGAGAACCATGGGCCCTGGTTAGGGCATTGCTCAATTTCACCTCGTTTAATTGCTGGTCGCCCCGCAGGCTCACCAGCAAAGCTTGGCTATTGCCATTGCTGAAACGCGCCACCAGCAAAAGCACCTTCACCGTTTGGCTCGGTTGAAAGCCATGGGCTGAACAAAGGGCTTCAATGCTGGTTTGACCAGGGGTAGCCAAATAACTGGCCTCGGCTATCAAAAGTGGTTCAGCTTCCGGTGCCAAGGATTCAGCCCTTTCCTGGTTGGCGGCATAGCTGTTATCGGCGCTAATCAAAATCAGATCTTCACCGGCGTCGGCCGTAACCATGAATTCCTTACTGGCGGAGCCACCAATCGCACCGCTATCAGCATCAACTGCGATCGACTGCACACCGCAACGGGCAAAAATTCGCTTGTAGGCAGCTTCCATCTCCCCATAGGTGTTGGCCAGGTCGCCGCTGCTGGCATGGAAGGAATAGGCATCCTTCATGATGAATTCGCGTCCGCGCATCAAGCCAAAGCGGGGTCTGATTTCATCACGAAATTTGGTTTGAATTTGATAAAGGCTTGCTGGTAATTGTCTATAGGAACGCAATAAATCAGCAGCCAGGGTGGTGATTACCTCTTCATGGGTGGGGCCAAGCCCCAGGGCACGATCCTGGCGATCCACCAGGTTGAACATGATTCCTTCCCCATCGGTGTAGCCAGCCCATCGGCCACTGCGCTGCCAGAGCTCTGCCGGCTGGAGCTGGGGCAAGAGGGTTTCCAGCGCGCCGGTGGCATTCATCTCCTCTCGAACAATCGCTGAGATCTTGCTTAAAACCCGCCACATCAAAGGCAAATAGGCGTAGATGCCAGCCGCCAACCTTCTGATGTAACCGGCCCTCACCAGGAGGCGATGGGAGGGAATTTCAGCTTCGGCGGGGTCATCGCGCAGCGTCACCAGGAGTAAACGGGAGACGCGCATGGGGAATTTGTTGCTTGGCCGGAAGCTATCACTGGGCCGCGGCGATAGGACGCTTTTTTTAGCTCCACAGCACAGGATTTAAGCCTGGACCAGCGAAAAACATCTGCTAAGGTCTGTCGAAATCCCGCTTGTCCAAGAGCTGTCTCATGGTTGCCATATCCCCCATGGGTTACACGAACGAAGAAGTAGTTGCCAGTGATGCACTCATCTCCATCGATGACGTGCAGCGGGCCCTCAATCGCTCCAGGGCATCCGTTTACAGATACACAAACACCGACCCCCGCAATCTCAATCCACCCTTTAATGCCCGCAAGCTCAATCCTGAATATCGCAGCGACCAAAAGGAAGCGTTGCTATTTCACCCCAATGAGGTGGCTCGTTTTGCCAGGGATGTGCTGCGCATCAAGGAGGTAACTGTTGAGGTGCTCAACTCCCCCTATTCAGCAACTCAACAACTGCTCAGCACAATCCTGGAGGAACTGCGTGATATCCGTGTTCTGCTTGCTGAATCAAGTGGCAACAGCACCACCGACCTGAATTCGCGCCGAGATCTAAAGCGCAATGTTGCCTAATGCAAACCTAAAAGCTGCATATCCTTGCAGCGCCTGTCATTATGCAAATAGCCCAATTCAAGGGTTGCTGTTGATCCCTTTGTATGACACCTGGCTTAGAAACTAATAGTGAACAAAATGGAGAGCCCCATAGTAGGAGCTTCCATCCAGTTGCTGAATTAACCGGATTAAGCATCGGCTTTGCAGCGATTTTGTTGCCAATTTGTTGCGTTTTGGCTGATCAAATACTGCCCTTGCCCACTAATCAAGTGATTATTGGCGTCGCAGCGCCACAATCCCTTCGTACTGAAGCGCCTGAAATACCCGGATTGGATCGCTGAATCCCGCCGCATCCAACAGAGCCGAGCGGCGAGCTTCACCAATCGGGTAGAGCCCCTGATTGATAAGGGGCAGTTCCTTGCCTAGGCCACTGGCCCTTTGAAATTGCCCTAGGGCCCCCTGGAATTGCTGTTCCATGGCGCTATTCAAGCCGCTGCCACCGCCCATTAAATCAAGCAGCAACAGGGGCCCCCCAGGCTGTAGTAAGCGAGCCAAGGAAGCCAGAAAGGCCAATTTGGAGCCATCGTCTGCCAATTCCTGCAACACCAGCACCGCTGTGGCAGCAGCAAAACACTGCTCCCCAGGCAAATTCTCCACCGGACCTTGAACCCATCGCACCGCTTCGGCATCACTGCCAAGCCTCTGGCGGGCCGCCTCCACCATGGCAAGGGAGGGATCCACTGCTGTGAGCTGCCAATCGCTTCTTTGCGCCCTGGCCTCAAGTAGTTCAGCCCCAGTGCCGCAACCAACCACCAGCACAGGCGCCCCTTCTACGGCGGCCGTTGGAAAGCCAGACATCAAGGCCACCGCTAAACGAGCCAAACTGCGATAACCAGGAATTTGGCGTTCGGCCCTGTCGTCGTAGGCGGAACTGGAAAGTTGTGTTTCCACAGTTTGTGGCCTGGGTAAGTTGCCAAATGTTAGGCAGAGCCATTCGGTTGCCCCGGCCGGTTAAGTTGGCTGGCACCTAATCAATCCAAACGCCGTGCCCACCATCCGTTTTGAGCAGGAAGCCCAGCAGGTTGGTTGCATTGAGGGAGCAAATCTCCGCAAAGCCGCCTTAGATGCAGGTATCAACCCTTACAAAGGCCTGAATAACCTGAACAACTGCGGTGGGGTAGGCCAGTGCGGCACCTGCGTCATGGAAGTGGTGGAGGGTATGAACAACCTCTCGCCCCGCTCAGATGTGGAGGAGGTTTACCTCGCTGATCGCCCCGCTAACTACAGGCTGAGCTGCCGCACCAGCGTGAATGGCGACGTAACTGTTAGAACCCGCCCTGCCGATGGGGCGGGCCAAGGTTCAAACAGTTTGCTTGGTGCCATCAAGGCTCTGTTGCCAAGCCTCCGTCGCTAAATTGCTCTAGTTTTTGCAATAAATTATCCACTCCAGCACTATTTATCCCTGATAAGTAGGTGAGTTTTAACTGCTCCAAGATTTCCGAGAGCAGAGCCTGGCTCTGCTCCAATGTTGCTGTTTCACCTAGGGCGTCCCCAAGCTCATGCCAAAAGGCTTCACTGGCACTTAACCATAAATCTTTAACCCGTTGGTCATCCCTACTCAATTCAGCGGCTGTGCCTTTGGATAGATCTAAAAGCGCTTCGATTACACCAGCAGCTAATTGCCTACTGAATTCCCTCTCCATTTTTTGCACTGGCTGAAGTTTTTGAAGCGGTGCTGATAGTGGGGTTTTAACTAAACTTCTTTGCAAGCCATAGGCCAACAATTCCTTACCTTGCGGCGCCAATCTTGGCAAAACCCGGCCAAGTAATAAGGGAAGCCACAGCCGCAATAAACCTTCAATATCTTGCTTTTCAGCAACTTGAAAACTGTTTGGTTTGCCTAATCTTTTAATTCGCTGTTCCCATTGGGGTGAACGAATTAACCCCTGTAAACCCTCTACTAATTGCAGCGCAATTACTTCAATCAGTTCCACAGCCAACAGGGCCACAACGCCCCTGCTCACTACCACTCGCACCGGTTCAACATCCAGTAAGCCACTACTTCTAAGCCTACTCGCCACTGGTATCACCCGGGCAACACGCCAAAAAGGCAGTATTAACGGCAAATCCATCCAACGTCTCAAGCAAGCATCACGCCATGAAAGAGCTGGAAAGCGGCGTTTTAATTGCAGCACTCGCAAGAGAATATCCAAGGCAAATACGCTTTGAAACCACACCAAATCAATGCGCCAGAACCGCTCAGTTGCCCTACCGGTTTCATCGATTGAACGCCAATAATTAGTTGCAACCAGGGGTAACACTTCCTGCTGCCAAAAAATACGTTCTGCCGGCCATGGATTTAAAAGTAACCATTCAGAGCTAAATAGTTTGGCCGCCCCAAGCCGAGCAGATTCAAGGCCGGTGCGCTGCCTTAAACGGTTTTTGATCCGTTCCAGGGTGCCTGTTTTATTAGCCGCCAAAAAGGGGTTTTCGGTTATTAATTGATCCGTAAGCGCCAACTGTTGCGTTAATAATTGTTTGCTTTTATTAGTTGTAAGTTCATTGCTTAATAAATGTTGATCCAAATCATGCCAACGCTTTAGATAGTTTTCCGTATCGCGATGGGGTTCGATACCTTTGATCGGGTCGTAGTAGGGGGTGATATCAGGTAAAAATGTAAGCGGTATGGCTATGGCAACCCCTGGAAATAAATACAACTGCCGTTGCAACCAAAAATTACGTAATGGCACATAACTGATATCGAACACCACCAACAGCAAGTTGAGGCTGGCCCAAATGGCTACAAATAAATCCCAACTGTGCCCCAAGGGCCTTAGGGGCAGATGGTTGCGCCATCTAGGGGCCTGCAGCCAGCGGGGTCGCACCATCACATATTTTCAATCCTCCCAGGCTATAGGGAGTAACTTGCCCTTGATTGCGGGCTAACAAAGTGGCATTGCACCAATTAGATCAATTTTTGCAGCAAGCGCGCCTAGATCCAAACCTGGCAGAGCAATTGAAACAGCCCATGGATCTAGAGGCTTTCCTTGCTTTGGCAAGCCGAGCCGGTTATCAGCTCAGCGAACAGGATGTGTTGGCAGCCCAAGCAAGGCAGGAAGCAAGCCTAAGCAACCGCGACCTACAACAGCGCGCTGGGGAAGAAGCCCGCCGCTTGCGTTCTTTCATTCCCGGCTAGTGCTCAGTTTGTAAATTGCAGCGCCTTGCCCCGGCAGGCTTCATTGAATTGGCCCTTTTCATAGCCAACAACACCTGCCACCACCGTTGCTTCAGGCCAACCGATCAATTCCCAACCCTCAAAGGGACTCCAACCACAGCGGCTTACCACCTCCTCCCTAAGCACGGGCTTGGAGCGATTCATATCTACCAACACCAAATCCCCATCCCAACCCGGCTCCAACTTGCCTTTACGTTCAATTCCATAAAGTTCAGCTGGTTTCAAACTCATCCAGTTGGAAACTTGGGCCAAGCTGCATCGGCCAAGGCCAACTTGAGTAAGCATCAAAGCCAGTGATGTTTCCACCCCTGGCATACCAGAGGGACTATGGGGATAGGGTTTTGCCTTTTCTGTGAGGGTGTGGGGTGCATGGTCGGTGGCGATGCAATCGATAACCCCATCCAATAGGGCTTGCCAAAGCATTTCTCTGTCTGCAGCGGTGCGCAGAGGTGGATTCATTTGGGCAAGGCTGCCGATTAAGCCATAGGCACTGCTATCCAGCAAAAGATGCTGGGGGGTTACCTCTGTGCTGATCAAAGCGGTTTTGTTGTGGCGCAACCATTCCGCCTCTGCCCCAGTGGTGAGATGAAGCACATGTAAACGGCGGCCATAGCGATTTGAAAACAGCACAGCCCGTTGGGTGGCAAGCATTGCTGCCTCTGGATCATGCACTTGGGAATGGAGATCCGGCGGTCGTTCAGAGGGATTGGGGTATTGGGCTAAAAGCATTTCACTGCGCTGGCGCAGCCGCTCTTGATCTTCTGCGTGCACGGCAATCAAGGCCTTGCCAGTTGCAAAAATGCGTTCCTGGCCATCGATATCACCACAATCAAGGATGCCCTTACCGCTTCCCATAAACATCTTTATGCCGCACACCTGACCTGGGTTGCTTAGGGCATCCAGGTTGGAGCAATCACCGCAGGCACCAAAAAAGAAGCCGTAGTGCACGCGGCTAACAGCTGCGGCCCGTGCCAACTTGGCTGTGAGAGCCTCGGCACTAATTGTTGGTGGAACCGTATTAGGCATTTCCAGGAATGCTGTGACCCCTCCCCGTAAACAGGCCCGGCTGGCGCTGATTAGGTCTTCCTTATGGGTGAGGCCAGGATCACGGAAGTGCACTTGGGGATCAATCACCCCTGGCAACACGGTTAACCCATGGGCTTCCAGCACAGGGCCATCCCAAGCAGCGGTTGGAATCTCATGGCAGGCCTCAATTACGCCAGCTCGGATCTCTAAATCCAGCGATCTCAAACTGCCATCAGCTTGCAGAACTTGGCCACCGCGCACCATCAGATCTCCTTCGGCCATAGCCATGGCAAATGCGCAGCAGCTTTGCCCCTAGTGTGCATACAAAGCACTGTTTCGGCTTGGAAAAACCACAACAGGAAGGGGGGTTTTGGCGCAGCCTGCTCTTACCGCTGGCTTTGATCTTGCTAACAAGGCATTTTTTGCTGGAGGCCCGCTATATCCCCTCCGGTTCAATGCTGCCCGGCCTGCAGTTACAAGATCGTTTGATGGTTGATAAACTCAGCACCCGTCAACGCAGCCCCAGGAGGGGAGAAATAATCGTTTTTAATGCCCCCCAGGCCTTTGATCCTGCCCTTAAAGACTCCTACCGCCCAGGCCCACTGCAATGCTTTTTTGTTAATTTGCCAGTTATTGGTTCCCTGGCTGGCCTCCAGGCGCCAGCCTGTGATGCCTACATAAAAAGAGTGGTGGCAATAGCAGGAGATCAAGTTGTTGTTGATCCAAGCGGCAAAATACAAATAAATGGTAAAAAAGTTTTTGAACCCTATGTAAGCAATTACTGCAGTTCATCACCCTGCAGACCATTGCAAACTGTGGTGCCAGCTAAATCTGTTTTGGTTTTAGGTGATAATCGCGCCAATAGTTGGGACGGTCGCTTTTGGCCTGGCACAAACTTTGTGCCCGAGGATCAAATAATTGGCAGGGCGCTGTTTCGTTTTTGGCCTCCTAACAGGTTTGGCTCACTTTTGCAACCTGATCCCAGCGCCAAGCCTGCGGGTCCTGCAACCCAGTAGCCAGCACTTGTCCTATTAATTGCTCTTGCCTCAAGGGGCGATTAGCAGCAAGGCTGCCAGCTTGATAAGCAAAGGGGTGCTGGGGATCAAATAACAACCAACGGCTACTACCTGGCACTAGGTTTTCTGGCCTAACACCCAGAAAACTGGAAGGTCCCCAACTTAGGGCCTGCCATAGTTCCGCAGCACTCCATCCCTCCCCTTCCACCAGGGCATGCCAAAGGCTGGGCAACACCGCTTGATAGCCGGCCACACCGGGCCGCCTTTGATCAAGGGGTAGCAGCTGTTCCTCAAGATCTAAGGGGCAGTGATGCACCGCCACAGCCTGCAATAAGCCCGATCGCAGGGCTTGCCTCAAACGGCAACGATCCAATTCCCCGCCAAGGGAGGGTTGCACCCGCCAGCCCTCAGCCTGGGGATTTAGTTCTGCGTTATGGGTTAGCAGGTGCCACCAGCTCACGCTGGCCTGGGGAGGTTGTTGGCAGTTTTGCAATTGATCCAAAGCCGCTGCCGTTGATAAATTCATCAAGCGAAATGGCAGGGCCGAACCAGTTGCCGCAATAAGAGCTAATAAACTTGCCAATGGCAGAGTTTCGCTAGCGGGGGGGTCGCCTGGCCAACCAAGCCGCAGGGCAGCAACCCCATCGCGAACAAAACCACCTTGGGTTAACGCTTGATCCCTTGGCGCCAGCAATAGGGGCGCCTCCAATACCTCACCGAGCACAACAGCCCGCTCTAGCAGAGGCATTGGTGGAATCGACTCCGATTCGGCAAGGCCAATGGCCCCTGCCTGCAGCAATTCTCGATGGGGTGCAAATGCCTTGCCATCACCCGCAAGGCTTAGGGCGCCCCAACAATGCAACTTCAGGGGCTGGGGCCATTGCAGCTGCAACTGTTCAGGTTGATCCCGCCAGCAAAGGGCCTGGGGTAGTAGGGCAACACTTCCATAGCCAGCGGCGGCACATTCAATGCCTAGGCTTTTGAGGGTTTCGGCAGGGCCTAGTTCTGGATCTTCAAGAATGCTGTGGGGATCTACAAGCACAGGTGCCATCAGCCATTGGCTTTGGGCCTGCAGAACAACAACATCAGCATCATGGACTGCCAATTGCTCTGCTTGCTGATCAAAGGCCAGCAATTGTTGGCCAGCTAATAGAACCGATGTTCGCCTCAGGGGTCGATTTGGGCCCTCTAAGAACTGCAGATCACGCAGAAGAAACTTCACAGGGCCCCAGCTGCAGTGCGATCAAGCACCCCCCCCAGATGACCGGTGAGGTTTAAACCTGCCACCACAGGTTCGCCAATCCCCCCGGGGCCGTAATCGATCACACTCACCCCACCATTACCCTGCTTAACCGCCCAAATATCAGCTGGGGAGAGCCCTAGCAGGTAACAAAGGATTGTTTTATTCACTGCATCGTGGGCCACCACAAGGGCGGTTTCCCGGTTGCTTAAACCAGCCACAATCGCTTGCCAACTTTGAACCGAACGGTCCCACACCTGTTGAATCGTTTCGCCACTGGGCATTTCCACCGTATGGGGGTGGCTTTGCCATGCGGCCAACAAATCAGGCCAACCAGCTTGGATTTCAGCTTCTAAACATCCCTCCCATTCGCCGTGGGCAATTTCCACAAGTCCGCCACAACAGGTAAGTGGAACTGCTTTTGCTTGGGCCTTAAGGATTGCTTCTGCCGTTTGACGCGGCCTGGCCATGGAACTCGAGTAAGCCCGATCCAATTCAACATTTTGCAAGAACCGAGCTGCTGCCTCAGCCTGGGCATAGCCCCGATCGTTTAGAGGAATGTCGATTTGACCCTGAAACCTGCCCTCGCGGTTCCAATTTGTTTCCCCATGGCGAACAAGCAAAAGCCTTGGGCCACCTGAACGCTGGGGCAATGGATCATCAAGATGGGAGATCGTATTGAGGGATTCAATCTGCACTTCACCGCCAGGGCGCAAATTCAAAACCGATAGGGAACAGTTATTGATGCGGTAGCGGTTGAAATGGCTGGCAGGTAAGCCAAGGGCAGCAAGTAATAAACATCGCAAAATTCCGTTATGGGCAACCACTAAAACCGTGTGATTTGCCTCTGGTGGATGTTCAGTTGTTAGTTGCTGCCAGAATTGTTCAGCTTGGCTGTGCAGCTCCTGTACTGGTAGGTAGGACCTGCCATCTGCTTGCTGCAACTGCAGTTCAGCCGGTGCCTGCTTCCATTGCAGGTGAGCCTCTGGATACTGCTCAGCCACCTGGTTGCGGGTGAGCCCAAACCATGGGCTGAGGTCGATTTCAAGCAACAGATTGCTGCTTGTGATCACTGCTTTACCCCCTTGGCACTCCATTAACAATTGGGCAGTGCGTTGGGCCCTCTGCAGGGGGGAACACAAAATCGCATCAATGCTTAATTCCGCCAGGGCCTTACCCAGCTGGCGGGCCTGTTGCTCCCCTGCGGCACTGAGAACAGAGGCATCCTCCCGACCTTGGATGCGTCCCTCGAGATTGAAGCTGCTGAGCCCGTGTCGTACCAGTAAAATCCTTGTGGCCACAGGACTCTTTAGGATCTGATTAGCCATCGTAGGACGCACCGTTGCCCCCCAAGCGCACTGCTGTTGGTATCACTCTGTTGGCTTGGCTAAGCCTCCTTTTAGCAAGTTTGATCTGGGGCTTTTCCCTGCTGGATAGCCTTGATCGCCCCTCTGTGGGCAATGCCCTCGAGCAAAGGCAACTGGAACTAAATCTTCTGGCGATCCAAGGAAAACAAAACCCAATAATTGAAAAGCTGGGAGAAAAAAATCCAACCCAGTTATTGCTAGAGGCAGTTCAAAAAAGCAGCACTGCAAGCAGCAGTGAAAGTTTGCTTGAGCAGGGCCTGCTGGAGTTGCAGCTCGGTAAAACCACTGCCGCAAAACTGCATTTTGAATCGGTGGCAAGCAATGGCAGCACCCAGCAACAGAGCTTGGCTAAAGCCTTGCTCAGGCCTGAAGCAAGCGAACAATTGCCAGCTCTACCTCAACGACCGATATATCGCTTACTGAGTTGCAAAGCCCTGGCAAAACCCACCAACCTATGTGTGGCACCGCCCCAAATCGATCAGGCAAAAACTCGTTTGATATTGGTGAGCCTGCTGCCCTTGGCTGGGGTGGTGGCTGGGGTGTTGATGCTGGGCAGTTTGCTTTGGCAGATATGGCGCCATCGCCTAAATGCAACGCCAAAGCTACTCGGCCCAGGCTTAAGCCTCATGGAAACGGTATTTGTTGTTGCTGGTGGTTTTGTTGTGATGGGGGAGGTAATCGTTCCCCTGGTGGCGATGCCACTTGTTTCAAAGCTGATATCCCTTTTACCCCTAGAAGCTGCTGCTAGCAGTGGCGCCGTTGTTATGGGGCTCTACAGCTTTACAGCGATACCAGCTTTGCTTTTGATCTGGGCCTTTAAAGGCAAGGATCTGCAATGGCATCCCAGCTTGAATGCCATTGCGCAAGGCTTTAGGGGGCTGCTGCTCGCTTTGCCCCTGGTGGCATTGGTGGGATGGGTAGTGGAACAAATCTGGCCCCAAGCGGGAGGCAGTAATCCACTACTCGAACAGGTTTTAGATAGTAGAAATGGCACCGCCTTAGCCCTGCTTGCAATCACAGCAGTGGTGTTAGCGCCCTTATTTGAAGAGCTGTTGTTCCGTGGCCTACTGCTGCCGGTGATAGGGGGCTATTGGGGAAATTTTGCTGGTGTTCTTATCAGCGCCCTAGTTTTTGCCCTGGCCCACTTAAGCCTTAGTGAGGCAGCACCCTTATTTGTGCTCGGCCTAGGGCTCGGCTGGGTTCGGCTACGCAGCGGCAATTTGAGCAGTTGTGTTGTTATGCATGGCCTTTGGAACGGCCTCACTTTTTTCAACCTAATAATGCTCGGTAGTTAGTTAGCAAAAGCATTTGAATAATGGAAGCTTTTCCGTAAACCCTTGCCACCACCAATGGTGGATGGTTCACTAGCGCATCTTGCTTAAACTCCATTACTAGTGGCTGTTCCGCTCCCCCTTCGCCATCCCCAAACTAATCACCAAGATCAGGAGCTGGAATTGCGCAGGGCCCAAGTAGCCCAACGCAAGGCCCAACGGCAAAAACACAAACTTGAGTTACTACAGGGTTCCCTATCTGCCAAGCGGGTGGAACGCCAGGCTCCTTGGCTGGCCGGCCTACATCGCATCGCCGATGGCGGATTGGTAGCAACAGGCGTTGCGGCAGTTGTTTTAACGGGTTTAACACTGCATTGGCAGAACAGCTGGGGTAATGATTTCCGGGATCTCCATGCTGCCCAAGAACTTCAACATCGCGTGCAGGAAACGATTTCTTCCTTAGAACAATTCCACCTGCTCAAGGCGCGTCAACCCGGAGCCCTAGTGGCAACCCGGAGCGAAGATTTGTTATTCGTACCAAAACCGCCATCGGCCAGCCAGGCCATAGATCAAATCCATCGGCCCTTGCGCTTTTCCTTGATGGCAAGTGGCTACTAAAAATTTGGCCCGTAAATCTTCAGCCACAATGGCGCGCAAAACCCCGTCAAATCGCCACAGGGTGTTGCAATTGCACCCAGTGCCAAGTTCAAGGCTGGTAACGGTTGTAGTGCTTTTAATTTTTGGTTTAGGCGGTTTAGCGCTCAGGTTGGGTTGGCTTCAAGTGATAGAAGGCCAAAAACTTGAAGCAAAGGCCCGGCAGGTGCAAACAGAAAAACTTGATCCCCTGGGTAGGCGCCGCAGCATTGTTGATCGCACTGGCCGCTTACTAGCGATTGATGAAGAACGGGTAACCGTTTGGGCCCACCCCCGTTATTTCCATTTTCCCGGCGATGACCCCGGTAGAAAACGCAGCAATCGTGAGGTAGCCCTGCGGTTGGCCCCATTGCTGGGACTTGATCCAGATGTATTGGTTGCCCGCCTTGGCAGCCATCGCTCTGGCGTAAAACTCGCAACAAATCTCGAACCATCGCTTGGCTCAAGGCTCAAAGCCCTTGGTATTGATGGCATCGACTTTGAACACGGACCGCAGCGGATTTATCCCCAGGGTCCACTATTTGCAAATGTTGTTGGTTTTCTCAACCTGGAGCGAATTCCCCAAGCTGGATTAGAGCAAAGTTTAGAAAAGGATTTACGCAGCCAAGAAAGCAGCATTGGCATTCGCCACGGTGGAGATGGCACCCCACTGCCAGATGGCTTAGGGGCAGGCAGCATGTTCCGCGACGATTTGAAGCTGCAACTCACCCTTGATACCCGTTTACAACGGGTGGCTCAGATGGAGTTAGCCCGCCAGGTAAAGAAATGGAATGCCAAGCGTGGCGCAGCCATGGTTATGGATGCCCGCAATGGAGAATTATTAGCACTCACTTCAGTGCCCACCTACGATCCAAATCAATTCTGGCGCCATCAACCTGGCCTATTTCGTGAGTGGTCGGTGCAGGATCTCTACGAACCTGGTTCAACTTTTAAACCGATAAACATCGCCATAGGTTTACAGGAAAAAGCCCTGCAGCCAAACACCCGATTAAACGACACCGGTTCTTTACAAATAGGCGGCTGGCCAATTTTTAATAACGATAAATCCGCCCATGGCCTAATTGATCTACCCACCACCTTGCAAGTTTCCAGCAATGTGGCGATGGTAAAAGCAATGCAGAAACTAAAGCCAGCGCTTTATTGGCAATGGTTAGATCGAATTGGCATTGGCACAGCTCCAGATACCGACTTACCAGGGGCGGTGAGCGGCCAGCTCAAATCTCGGGCCACCTTCCTTGAAAATCCAATCGAACCGGCCACCGCAGCCTTTGGCCAAGGCTTTGCTCTCACACCATTAAAAGCACTTCAATTGCATGGGATGCTTGTGAATGGTGGCAAGTTGGTGAGCCCCCATATCACCCGCGGCCTGCGCAGTGGCGACAATTTGGCCGATGCGGCCCCCAGCAAAGGCTTGCAATTGTTGGATCCCAAGGTGTGCAAATTAGTGCTGAACTGGTTGGAAACAGTGGTGGAAAAGGGCAGTGGAAAAGCTGCTCAGGTGCCGGGTTACCGCATTGGTGGTAAAACCGGCACCGCCCAGAAAGCAGCCAATGGGGTTTACATCGCTGGGGCAAGGATTACTAGTTTTGTAGCCCACCTACCGATTAATGATCCCCGTTATGTGGTTTTAGTGGTGGTGGATGAACCCCAAGGGGGTAATGCCTATGGTTCCACCGTGGCGGCACCGGTTGCTAAAAGCATCATTGAAGCTTTATTAGTAATCGAACAAATTCCACCCAGTAAAACCAGTGCTTCAAACAAAGCCTTAAGCAAGGCTTGAACCGCAGCAGTAAAGCCTGGCTACGGTGCTGATGAACGATTTTGAAATGCCGTGGCCAGCCTGCTTGAACAGCTTTCCAGCATGACCGTGGTGGTTGCCGACACCGGCGACCTCCAGGCGATACAGCAATTCACCCCAAGGGATGCCACCACAAACCCATCCCTAATCCTTGCTGCAGCACAAATACCCGACTATCAACATTTAATTGACGACACCCTGAGGGCATCCCGCAAAATTATTGGTGCCAATGCCCCTGCTGAACAGGTTGTTGCTGAGGCGCTAGATGAAATCTGTGTGAGTTTCGGTAAAGAAATTCTCAAAATCGTGCCCGGAAGGGTTTCCACAGAAGTGGATGCCCGGCTCAGTTTTGACACCGAAGCAACGATTGCAAAAGCGCATAAATTAATTGGTCTTTATAACGATGCCGGCATCACTAACGAGCGGGTTTTAATCAAAATTGCATCCACCTGGGAGGGCATCAAGGCAGCTGAATCCCTAGAGAAAGAGGGTATTCACTGCAACCTCACCCTCTTATTTGGTTTTGCCCAGGCGGTTGCCTGCGCTGAAGCTGGCATCACCTTGATCTCACCATTTGTGGGCAGGATTCTGGATTGGTATAAAAAAGATAGCGGCCGCGACAGCTATCCAGGCCCTGAGGACCCAGGCGTAATCTCAGTTACGAAAATATTTAATTACTTCAAAACCTACGGCTACAAAACAGAGGTTATGGGTGCCAGCTTCCGCAACCTAGATGAAATTATTGAGCTTGCAGGTTGTGATCTATTAACAATTTCACCTAAATTGTTGGATCAACTGCGTAATACCGAAGCACCCTTAAGCCGCAAACTAAACCCAGCGGCCCCAGCTGCCACCATTGAAAAATTCAGTATTGATGCTGCCCGCTTCAGTGAAATGATGCAGGAAGACCGGATGGCCCATGAAAAGCTGAATGAAGGGATCCAAGGCTTCAGCAAAGCAATAGATACTTTGGAAGCCCAACTGGCCCATCGATTAGCTGTAATTGAAGGTGGTGCAGCATTTGCCCATGCGGCCCAAGAAATATTCCTGCTCAATGATCTTGATGGTGATGGCTGCATCACCAGGGAAGAGTGGTTAGGTAGCGATGCCGTATTTGACGCCCTTGATTGCGACCACGACGGCAGGTTGATGCCCGAAGATGTGCGCGGTGGCCTAGGGGCGGCCCTTGCCACAGCTCGCTGATCGCAAAGGAGCCAATAGGGCGAGGCGATTCGCTTGCAGAGGATTGAAATTATCGTCGCTTGCAAGCAGCAAAGTTGAGCGGCCATCGCCCAAGCGAGGCCCCTCGGCCATCGCCTCCCAGTTGTCAGGCGCCAAGCCAAGGCCAATCAAATCCCATTGGGCAATGGGTTTTATGGGTCCCTTTGTTTTTGCCGATAACTGGATTGGTGCAAACAACTCCAAGCGAGACCACCATTGATTTGGCTCCCGGTAGCCACGCCAAAGGGCAAGAAAGGCATCATTTTTAACTGCAAGCAATTCTGTTAGCCCCCAATGGGCTTCAGCTCCTGCTGCTGGCTGATATTCAAGCGATGGCAAGATTTGTTTGAACTGAAGTTGATCTGGTTTATTTTTAATTTCTGCCATCAGCAACCTCAGCTGGTTAGGGGGATCCTGTTTTAAAGGACGTTCCGCCGCCATTAGCAAATGTTTGCCGGGTAGTGCCACCAATGACTCGGGGCCTTGATTTGGCAGCAATCCTGAATCAAGGGCCGGCTGCCATTCTTGCGGCAAGGGGAATCTATTAATCAGAGAAAAGCCAAAATTAGAGCTTCTAGTTTTATTCAGCTGCAATAATTCAGCCGGTTGGATTGATGCATCCCTAGCTTCACTTGCCATCCACCAAAAAGCACCTGATTGCACCAAGGCCTCCCCATCTAGGGGTGTATTTTGTGAATCTTGAATTGGTTGAGGTTCACTCAACTGCCAGCGGGGATTTAAAAGTGAACCGCGCCAATCAATGCTTAGGGTAAAGGCACGGGGAGCATCACTAAGTAAAATAATTTTCTGTTGTTTTAATAGGGTTTGCATACCAGAAAAACCGCCAATTGGAACACCCATGGCACTTTGTTTTGGTAATTCCTGCTGCCAAAGCAACTGCCATCCAGCCGTTAATGGGCATGGCAAAAGTGGATTGAGCGCAAGGGCTGACAGCAGCTGAATTGCAATCATTTAAAACCAAACATCAATCGACGAATCACCCTTTGGGCAATATCGCCATAGCCCATTTCACCGCTGAGGATTTGGGCAATCCGTTGCGGGGCTGTGGGACGTTTGATACCCAATTGATAGCCCACCTTTGGAAATCGATAAAACACTTGGCCAATGCGTCTACCCCATTGCATTGATTCACCCCATTCGCTTCGCATTGTTGCCGAATAGCCGGCAAGGGCATTGGGATCTCCACCAAACCATTGGTGCAAAGCCTCAGCAGAACGTAAACCAGATAGCAGGGCTGGTCGTAAACCCTCAGCCAGGAAGGGATCTGCAAGGGACGCCGCATCACCCACCGCAAGCACAGCATCGCCGTGGAGTGGATAGTGGCCATTCCAAACCCTAAGGGGCCAGGGCCGCCGCCTGCCGGCGGTGGCTTCAAATCCAAGGGAGGGCAATAGTTTTGATAACACTTGATCGTAATTAGTAGCTAAATCATTGTTATAAAGAGCGGATGTTTTCCCTAAAAATGTACCAACGCCAATGCTGTAGCCACCGAGGCGAGGGAAACACCAACAAAAGCCATTTTTAACCAGGCCAAATTCAAACCTTGCCGTTGTTTCTTCAAGAACCTCACCATCTAAATCAACCGCCAAGGCAGAGGCGAGCCGAGGCTGCGGATCACCTAGGCCAAGCTGATGGGCAAAATTACCTTTAGAGCCATTGGCCAACACCAAAGCAGCACAACACAAACTTTGTTCACCGCCAGAACCCTTTAATTGCAAACGCCATCCGCCTTGATCCGCTTCGATGCCAATAAGGCTAAAACCCATTAACAATTCAGCACCATGGTTTTGCGCTTGGTTTAGTAGATAGGCATCCAATTTCAAACGAGTAACTATCCAAAAGGGCGACTCCCCAGGCAAATCAGCAATTACAGGATCATCTAAACACCAGGTAAAACGCACCCGATCGATCACCCGATCCACCACCGGGCTTAGATCACAGGGAAACCAACGTTGCACCGAAGCGGCCATGCCACCGCCGCAGGGTTTAGGGCGAGGGAATGGGCCCGGTTCAATTACAGCAACGGAGTGGCCCCGGAGTGCTAAGTGATAGGCGGCAGCAGCACCTGCGGCGCCAGCGCCTACCACCGCCACATCAAGCCTGGAGGCGCTCACACCTTGAGAATATCTGCTTCTTTATCAGCTAGAAGCTTCTCAAGTTCAACGATACATTTATCAGTTACTTTTTGAACTTTTTCCTGTTCATCACGGCTTAGATCTTCAGACAACTCGCCATCTTTTTCCTGTTTTTTAATTTGATCAATCGCATCGCGGCGAATGTTACGAAGGGCTACCTTACCCTCCTCAGCATATTTTGCTAGCAGCTTGCAGAGATCCTTTCTCCGTTCCGTTGTTAAGGGTGGAATATTAATTCTTATCAACCTGCCATCATTATTAGTGGTGAGCCCTAAATCACTAATAGCAATTGCTTTTTCAATCAAAGCCATAGAGCCACTATCAAATGGTTGAATTTGAATGGTTTGGGCATCTGGCGTTGATATTGTTGCCAAAGCTTTCAGCGGTGTTTCAGCGCCGTAATATTCAACAATTATTTTATCTAACAAAGAAGGATTGGCTCTACCGGTGCGAATGGTGTTAAAGGTGCGCTGGGTGGCCTCCAGCGATTTGCGCATGCTTACTTCAAGGTCCATGGATCGCATTGCTATGGGTGTTCTTTAGAGATTAAGCCGTTGGGGTGATGCGGGTACCGATTGCTTCTCCAGCAACCGCCCGGGCGATGTTCCCAGCACCAAAAAGATCAAAAACTACGATTGGAATTGAATTGTCTTTACAGAGGGCAATGGCGGTGGAATCCATCACCCCAAGCTCCCCTGCCAAAACATCTTGAAAAGTAAGCGTTTCATAGCGCACTGCATTACTAAATTTCTCAGGATCACGGTCGTATACCCCATCAACCTTGGTGGCCTTGAGCACCACATTTGCACTGATCTCAGCTGCCCGTAGGGCCGCGGTGGTATCTGTGGTGAAGAAGGGGTTGCCACAACCGGCGCCAAAGATCACCACCCGACCTTTTTCAAGATGGCGAATTGCTTTACGGCGGATGTAAGGCTCAGCCACCTCCTGCATGGCAATGGCGGTTTGCACTCTGGTGGGGATCCCAGCCCTCTCCAAACCGTCTTGAAGGGTGATGGCATTCATCACGGTGGCAAGCATGCCCACGTAATCAGCGGTGGCCCGATCCATGCCGGCAGCGGAACCCTTGAGGCCGCGAAAAATATTGCCGCCGCCCACAACGATGGCTAATTCCGTGCCAGTTGACACCACTGCCGCCACATCTTTAGCAATGGCACTAACTATGGCGGGATCGATGCCATAGCCCTGCGACCCCATCAGGGCCTCACCACTGAGCTTGAGCAGAACCCTTTTGTAAGCCATTAAGCGCCTCTATCCGGCGAACAGTAGCAAGCGCAGCCAAAAAAACTTGCATGCTTCAAAGCCAACCGCTTGGATAGCGCCAACCGCTTGCTGGCCATGGTTGATAGCTGTCGCAGTGGAGTGATGGCTCGCCTCACCCTTTCAGCCTTAGCCAACGCCACCAGATCTGAATCCGGCTGGAGCCAACCGGAGGTTCATCGAGCCCTATTGGTGAGTGGTTTATCCGTGTTGATCTCAGCCACTTGGTTATTGCGGCAGGATTTAAATGGCGAACTACCTTTTAAAACTCAATCCCCTTTTGTGCCTTAACGCCCTGTTCTCGGAAGGGATGTTTAACCATCGTCATCTCAGTTACCAAATCAGCCCGCTCGATTAAGCCCTCAGGGGCTCCCCTCCCAGTGAGTACCACGTGGGTGCCAGGGGGCCTTTTATCAATACCTTCAAGCACCCAAGCCAAGGGCAAATAGCCAAGTTTCAAGGCCACATTCACCTCATCTAAGAGCACAAGCTGCACCTCGGCATCCTGTAGATAAAGCAACGACTGCTGCCAAGCTGCTTCAACTAGTTCCTGATCGCGCTGGCGATCCTGGGTTTCCCAAGTAAAGCCCTCCCCCAGGGCATGCCAACTGATGAGGTCGTTGAAACGCTTCAGAGCAAGGGCTTCACCGGGTTCCCAAGCACCCTTGATGTATTGCACCACCGCAACCCTCTTGCCATGGCCAAGGGTGCGCAGAACCATGCCAAGGGCTGCGGTGGTTTTGCCTTTACCCAAACCGGTGTGCACCAGCACTAAACCCTTTTCCAGGTTCCTTTCACCCACCCTCTGATCCTGCACCTGCTTGCGCCGTTCCATGCGCAAGCGATGGGAATCCAATTCCTGGCTTGGGGGTATGGGGTTTGGGGCGCTCAAGGTTGGGCTGTTTGTGGTTTACATAGCAATCGTTGCAGGGCACCAGCGGCCAAAAGTTGCTGCCGCTCCACCTGCCATCCCCTGCTGGTTAACTCAGTCGCCAAATGAAGCTCCAAAAAGGCAATGGCAGTTTCGGTTTCAAATAGGGCACAAAACAAATTTTGCAAGGGGGCAAGGCCTTGGCCAGCGGGATGCAAATCCACCAAAACCAACCAGCCATCAGGCTTGAGCAGGCGTTTTGCCGCATCCAAAACCTTCCATCGCTCCTCGGCTGAAAATTCGTGCAGGGCCAAGCTCAGCTGAGCGGCAGCAAAACTTCCAGGTGTAAGGGGTGGATCATCAGCAAGGCCCTCCACCAAATTCAAAGCTGGGTAGCGCTTGGCCGCTAAATCAAGGGCGCGGGGCGAAATATCCAATCCGGTAACTGTGAATCCGGCAGCCAGCAATGGAGCAGCGGCATCACCACTGCCGCAACAGAGGTCGATCACCGCAGCGCCAGCTGGTAAGAGCTCAATTAGCCATTCAGCTCCCAGCAGCCGCAGCGCTTTTGGACCACCCACCGCCAGGGAGGAAAGCGCCGTAACCGCGTCGTAAAACCAACGGTGGCGATAGGCAAACTGCCTGAGGGGACGCGCCTTCATGGGTTGCGCCTTGCAAGGGCTGCATCCACCGCCATCTGCTGGTCGCGCCGGGTGATCCAGTGGTGATACGTGCGGGTGTGAATCGCTACGGAGTGACCCATCATGCGGGCCGCCACCGTATCGGGCAAACCCATGTGAATGGTGCGCAGGGCCCAGGCATGGCGGAGGTCGTAGGGGGTGAAAGGCAGGCCATAGCGGCGAAATTGTTCCGCCACCCTTCTACCCACCTGTTGCAGGGTGGTGCGACGCAGGTCGGTGTCCACAGGTGGCAGCTGGGCGCTGCCATCAGCAAGGCTGCGCAAATTGAACTGATCCACCCATTCCGGTTGAAACGGCCACACCTGGTGTTCCCCGGTTTTTGTAGTGGGCAGCACCCTCACTACTGCGGCTGGATCTTCAGCTAGTGCTGAGAAATCACAAAAAAAGAGTTCGTGATTGCGCAAGCCATAGGTGGCCATGAGTGCGTAGGCCATGCGCCAGCCCAAATTGGGAATCAACTCGAGGTTTTCAACAATTGATCTGTCACTGGGAAGCTGCCTGAAATGGGCTTGATGCAAGCCATACCCAGCACACCTCTCCTGCCAGTCCTCAGGCAGGCTTAAACCCTCCTCACGGGCCAGCAGTGCAAGCACGGTTCCGCATTGTTGACGGGCCCTACTAGCTAGGTCATAGCTCTCCAAAACCTGCTCGAGCAATGCGAGATCAAGCTGCTGCTGGCCCATGGCTTCAAGCCTTCTCAAATAAGGCCGATAGGCGGCGCTCCAGGTGGTGCGGGCACCTGCTGGATTGCGCCTCCGTTTGGGGTCATTGAAAAATCTCTCCTCAAAGGCTTGCAGCTGCTTTGCCAATGGATTGGGAGGGTTGATTTGAATTTTTGTTGTTGCTTTGCTGCTCTGGTTTGGCCATTGGAAACAACCCTTATTCACCTCCATTTGCACCTGGTGCAATCGCTGCAATGCTTGCGCCAGCCCTGCTTCATCAGCGCTTAAGCCCAGGCTCAAGCGCTGCACCCTTAGCCCGGGTTCGCCATTGCGCAGGGGTAATGGCCCCCGCAAACAAAGCAACTGGCCCCGTTGCTCCAAGCGCAAACGAATACCAGTGCAGCGCAGGGCGCTATTGCATTGGGCCAAAGATGTGGTGAGGGGAACACCCATGGCTGGGGCGGTTAGGCTCAGGTGAGTTTGGATGAATTGGGCATGGGCCGGGTCGGCGTTGTGCTGCTGAACCTGGGTGGCCCAGAGCGCATCCAGGATGTGGGACCTTTTTTATACAACCTGTTTGCTGATCCGGAAATTATTCGGCTGCCCCTGCCAGTGCTGCAAAAGCCCCTGGCCTGGCTAATCAGCACCCTGCGCAGCAGCAAATCCCAAGAGGCCTATCGATCAATTGGTGGCGGCTCCCCATTGCGCCGCATCACCGATCACCAGGCGAGGGAATTACAGAGTGTGCTTCGCCAGCGGGGGGTGGAAGCCACCACCTATGTGGCAATGCGCTATTGGCACCCCTTCACCGAATCGGCAGTGGCCGACATGAAGGCGGATGGCATTGATGAAGTGGTTGTGTTGCCCCTATACCCCCATTTTTCGATAAGCACCAGCGGTTCAAGCTTCCGCGAACTGCAAAGGCTTCAACAAACCGACAGCGGTTTTGCCGCACTGCCCCTAAGGGCGATTCGCAGTTGGTACAACCACCCTGGTTATCTACAGGCCATGGCTCAATTAATTAATAAAGAACTCGATGCTTGCATAGACCCAGCCACAGCCCATGTGTTTTTTAGTGCCCATGGAGTACCCAAAAGTTATGTGGAAGAAGCGGGCGATCCCTACCAAAGCGAAATTGAAAGCTGTGCCCAGCTAATTATGAAAACAATCAATCGCGATAATCCCTGGACGCTTGCATACCAAAGCAGGGTGGGGCCAGTTGAATGGTTGCAGCCTTACACGGAAGAAGCCTTGCAGGAGCTTGGAGCTGCGGGGGTAAAGGAGTTGGTGGTGGTACCGATCAGTTTTGTGAGTGAACACATCGAAACCTTGGAAGAAATTGATATCGAATATCGCGAAATTGCCACAGAAGCGGGTGTTAGTAATTTCCGGAGGGTGCCAGCCCTTGATACCGATCCCACCTTTATCGCTTGCTTAGCTGATTTGGTAGAGCAATCAATGGCAGGCCCTGAGGTGAATCTTGAGAAGGCTGCTTCCCTACCAGCCCGAACCAAGCTTTATCCCCAGGAGAAATGGGTTTGGGGCTGGAACAACAGCTCCGAGGTTTGGAATGGCCGGCTGGCAATGCTGGGATTTTCAGCCTTTCTATTTGAATTACTCAGTGGTAAGGGACCGCTACACAATTTGGGCTTGCTATGAACCGGCTAGCACCCCTTACGCCTAAGTTAAGAAACTAATGAACAGCTATTTGGTGCTGCCGTGACTATCACTACAGCTTCCCAAACCGCAGTCGCCTTGGAGCTACCAGGGGAAGTGAGCGGTGCCTACGCCCTTATGGATGCCCTGCACCGCCATGGGGTGGAGCACATTTTCGGCTATCCAGGTGGGGCAATCCTGCCCATCTACGACGAACTGCTCCTAGCCGAACAAAGGGGTTGGTTGAAGCATGTGCTGGTGCGCCACGAGCAGGGCGGCACCCACGCTGCTGATGCCTATGCCAGGGCCACAGGCAAGGTAGGAGTTTGTTTTGGCACCTCGGGCCCCGGGGCCACGAATCTGGTAACGGGCATAGCCACCGCCCAAATGGATTCCGTGCCCATGGTTGTTGTTACGGGGCAGGTGCCAAGGCCAGCAATCGGCACCGATGCATTCCAGGAAACAGATATTTTTGGAATCACCCTGCCCATCGTTAAACATTCCTGGGTGGTGCGCGATCCAGCCCAAATCGGCAAAATCGTTGCGGAGGCATTTTTAATTGCCGCCAGCGGCCGTCCAGGCCCTGTGCTGATCGATGTTCCCAAGGATGTGGGGATCGAGCGTTTCCACTACATACCAGTTGAGCCTGGATCAGTGGTGCCCGCTGGTTTTCACCTTCCAAGGCCACCAAGGCAAGCAAATATTGAAAAGGCGCTCGATTTGATCCGCGAAGCCAGGCGGCCACTGCTCTACGTGGGAGGCGGTGCCATCAGTTCAGCTGCCCATGCTGAAGTGAAAATCCTGGCCGAACGCTTCCAATTGCCAGTTACCACAACCTTGATGGGCAAGGGCTGCTTTGATGAAAACCATCCCCTCTCGGTGGGAATGCTGGGCATGCATGGCACTGCCTATGCAAATTTTGCAGTTACAGATTGCGATCTATTAATTGCCACCGGTGCTCGCTTTGATGACCGAGTTACTGGAAGGTTAGATAGTTTTGCCCCAAGGGCTCAAGTTATCCACATTGATATCGATGGGGCTGAAGTTGGCAAAAATCGTTCCCCTGATGTTGCCATAGTTGCCGACGTAAAAGATGCCCTTAAGGCACTCTTGGAAACATCAAATCATCATCAAGCCAATAATCGTACCGCTGCTTGGCTGGAGCGAATCAACGATTGGAAGCAGAAATATCCCTTGAATATTCCAGAGCCAATTGGGGCAATAGCTCCCCAAGAGGTGATGCTAGCCCTGCGGGATTTGGCAGCTAATGCAACCGTAACAACCGATGTTGGTCAACATCAGATGTGGGCTGCTCAATATTTAAATAATGGCCCAAGGCAATGGATTAGCAGCAGCGGTTTAGGCACCATGGGTTTTGGCTTGCCCGCTGCCCTTGGAGCACAAATAGCACTGGAGGGTGAGCAGGTAATTTGCGTTGCAGGTGATGCCAGTGTTTTGATGAATATTCAAGAGTTAGGTACCCTTACTCAATATCAATTACCAGTAAAGCTGATAATAATTAATAATGGTTGGCAAGGAATGGTGAGGCAGTGGCAGGAAAGTTTCTATGAGGAGCGTTATTCAGCATCAGACATGAGCCTTGGCATGCCTGATTTCCCCGCCTTAGCTGAAGCTTTTGGTGTGAGGGGAATCTCAATTGTTAGGCGAGAAGATCTACGCAGCAGTTTACAAGCAGCATTTGATCATCCCGGCCCAGTTTTAGTTGATGTGAGGGTGCGTAGAAATGAAAACTGTTACCCAATGGTGCCACCGGGCAAGAGCAATGCTCAAATGGTTGGTTTACCTAGCCACCCTGAACTAGCCCTGAGCGAAAGGCGCAACTGCAGCAGTTGCGGCCATTCAAACCCAAGCGAACATATCTTCTGCTCCAGCTGCGGCGATAGGCTCTAAATCAAGCCAATAAGTCTTTACCCTTAGCCAAACGTTCCTTCTGCTCAGCGGAAAGGGGTGGATAACGAAGACCCAGTGATTCAAGTGATTTATTAATTGTTTTTGTGATAATCAAGCGTCCAAACCACTTATTATTCATAGGGATACAGTGCCAAGGGGCAATATCAGTACTAGTTTCTTGCAGCATTTTTTCAAATGCCCCTTGGTAATCATTCCAGTAACGCCTTTCTTCTAAATCACTAAAAGAAAATTTCCAATTTTTCTCAGGCGCCTCGAGCCGTTTAAGGAAGCGCTTTTGCTGCTCATCAGCACTTATGTGCAAAAAGAATTTAAGAATAACTATACCATTTCTGTTGAGATGCTTTTCAAAAGCATTAATATCTTCATAGCGCTCCTTCCAAATATGGGGACCAACTAGCGAATCGGGCAGGCATTGATCAACCACAAGATTATGCACCTTAACAACTAAAACTTCCTCATAATATGACCTATTAAATATACCAATTTCACCCCTTTGAGGCAAGCGAAGATTATATCTCCAAAGCCAATTATAACGTAAGTCATCACTGGATGGATGTTTAAAGCTATGCACCTTTACCCCTTGGGGATTAACACCACTCATCACATGTTTAATAGTAGAATCCTTTCCAGCTGCATCTATGGCCTGCAGCACAATCAACACGCCCCAACGACCATCGGCATAGAGCAAATCCTGCAGCTTTGCTAGTTTTTGAACCCCCTCTTGCAGGGGAGCCATGGCAGCTTCTTTATCCTTTAAATCGGCCTTGAAGTTGGGATTTTGATCCGCTAAACGGAATTTACCACCTGTTGGAACCCTGTAAAAACTGGGCTCGTGCCATTCAGCTGCCACAACCGAGTAGCCAATTGGCCAGAATAGCAGTGGTTTGGGATTTCAAATGAGAAGTATTTTTGGTTATTGTTTGGCACTGCTTTTATTGATATCTGGATTACTGCTTGCTCCCGTGAAACTATCAGCAGCTGAAGTGCTACAGGTGCGAGAAGCTGATCTGCTTTTGATCGGCGATCAAAATCGCACATACAGTGTGCGGCTGGCTTGCGCAGATATAATCCAAGGGCAGGAACAAAATTCTATTGCTTTCTTGCGTAAGCAACTGCCAAGGCGCCAAAAAGTAAACCTGATGCCAATGGGCAGCAAGGATGGGTTATTACTAGCAAGGGTAAGGCCCCTTGGCAGCAGCCAGGATCTTAGCGGTTTATTAGTGGAAAATGAATTGGCAAAATTAAACCAAAGCTGCATAAAAGCAACTAAACCATTGGAGAAGGCATGAGTATTAATCGAACTGCAAAAGGAATCGTTTTAGTTCCATGCCTTTTACTTGGGGGTGCATTCCTAAGTGCAGCTGCTTGGGGTTCAGAAAGCAATCAAACTCTTGCTATTTGGCTTGGCATTGCTCTGCTTGCGGGCGGTTTTTTGGCCCAATTAATCCCAACAGAAAAAGATTAAGGTTTAGCTGCACCTCCCTGGCCCTGTTCCTGCATCAATTTAAAAAATGCCTGCGTGGGATAAAAAACAAATTCGTCGTTTTTGGATTCAATCATTCTGCCCAAGGCAACGGTGAGATCAGCTGCAAGCATTTCAACCTTCGTGCCTTGGATTTTTGCAGCAGCTGCAGCTGCATCGCTATAGGAAAGAAAGAAAACTGCTTTTGTGCCTTTTGGGGTGTTGATCGTAATAAAGGGTTTGGAGAAAAACACCGGTACCGACAGACCTTCTTTGATGTCTTTTTCGCTTACGCCTTGCTTGCGTAACAATTCAACAGCCTTTGCCATATCCGCATCGGAGCTAATCACTGGAGCAACAAGCTTTTTGTCGGTAAGTTTTTTATTTATTTCATTTACCTTGTCGTTGGCTAGATTCATTGGAATCGGTGTTACACGCGCTTTTGCGGTGGGATTAGCCTTATTAAAAGCATCTAGTTCCTTTTGGGCCTTTGCTTGATCCAAAAACATTGGCAGCAGCAAATTTTTATCGCCTTGGGGAATTGGTATGGGTGATCCCTGCTCATTAGTGATTAGAAACACAGGAATAACCGCTAATTTTTTTAGAGCATCAGCCTCTGGAATTGCCCTGAGCGGCAGGGCTGATGCCAGTAGCGGCAAGCATGCAGCGGCCCCCAAGACAAATGAACGAGCAGCTTTGAAAACGCTCTTCATGAAAATCCCGCTTTTAATTGATAATCGTAGGCATAAAGCAAGCCCTAGCCTTGCCAAGCTGGACGGTATTCGTCATGACCACCAATAAAAGTTCATCCCCCCTACAAGTTGCTGGAGTGCTGGCGGCTCTACTAGCTAGCCAAAGCCTCGTTGCTTCATGGCCCCTACCTGGAAATGCCCTAATGCTGCTACCTAGCGAGGGAGCTGTGGCTGGTTTGGGGGATGGCATACGGCGCGGTTTTAGCCTGGCCCAAGAGCAAAGTGAACTTTGCGGCGCACCAAAAACCCAATGGTCGGTGGGCTGGATAAAACCCGGCAGCGATCCCTCTAGCCAACTTGGCAATCGCAGGTTGCCACCGCTTTTGTTGGCGCCACCGGCAACGCCACTGGTGGAAACCGGCCTACTTGCCCAATTAGAAAAACGACAGGTTTTATTACCGTTGCAAAGGGGTGCTTCATTGCAGCAACTAGCAAGCCGAGGCGGTTCAGATCAACTCTGGCCCGTAACACCTGCCCGCAGCTTAGAAATTGATGCCTTGGTAAAGGCAATGGTGCAAGCCAACCTGCGCAGTTTTCTTTTAATAAGCGATGGCAGTGCTGATCAACAGTTATTGGCTGATCGTTTTTTGGAAACCATGCGATTGCAGGGAGGCGTGCTACTTGGAACTGACCTGCAGGCCCGCAGGGTTAATGCCAGGGATGCAGAGGAATTAAAACAGTTAGTTTCCGATGCTGAATGGTTTAGTCCAGCGGCACTGGTGGTTATGAGCCCAAGGAATAGTGAATTAATGCTTGGTGTTATGGCACAAACATGGCCAGAGCAGATGCGTTTAGTGTGGAATTTCGCCCCTAAAACCACCAGTAAACAGGTGCAGATTGGTGTGGAGGAAACCAGCCGTGGCCCTGGCTGGGGATCATTTGAAAAGGATTTTAAAAAGCGCTTTGGCTATAAACCTGGAACGGTAGAAGCGGCTGGGTTTGATGCCGGCCAACTGGTTGCCCTTTCTGTGTTACCGGCAAAAATAACAACTCTCAATGGCATGGCTGGATTTAACCCAGGGCTAAATCCAGCCAGCATTTGCGCAAACGTAAAAATAAGGAAAGAAGGTGCCCCAGCAAAACCGCTTGGCGCAATCAGCAATATGGATATGAAAGCAGCAACCCCGCCCACAGCCCAGCTGGATGTGATCCAGCTGGAGGTGAACGGGGTGCAGCTGCGCAAGAGCTTTAATTTAGGCGCTAACTAACAGGCTAAGTGGGCCTGCAAGTTACTCTTCGGTTTCATCCTCACCGCCCACTGGCACCAAGCGGATTTGCTTGCGCCCCAGCTTGATATCAAATTCATCACCTGGCTTCAGGTTCAGCATGGCTGTGTAGGCCTTGCCGATCAACAAGTTACCGTTGCCTTGAACAGTGGCAATGTAGCTGAGTTTACGGCCGCCTTTTCCAACGGAAGCACCACCGATATCTACGCCTTTGGCCTCTAAAAGGGCTTCGTAGAATGCTGTGAAGTTAAGACGCTCGCCACCATCTTTCTTAGTGGATACGTAGCCGCAAGCCCGCACGATCTCAGATTTACCAGCATCGCCAAGTTCGCGAACCTTGGTTAGAAGGTCATTCCCGATGAGCATGTGAAGTTGAAAAAGAATTACTCCCTAAACATACCAATCAAATGGCTGGTTTGAGAACCTTTTCCCAAAAATAATTTTGTTTTGCTGTCCCTTGCTCACGTAGATAAACTGTGGAGCGCTATCAAATGCCGCTATTTGCAGGCATCTAAAAGCAGATGGGATCAAGGATGCACGCCAATTGTTGGCCATTGCGACGAATGTTGGCCAGTGACCATGCCGAAGTGCGCCAGGTATATGTGGATGCAGTGCTGAATTTATCGCCGAGGATCTATAGCCAAGCCCAACTTGATGCCTGGTCTGCTGTGGCCCTATTGCCAGGGGTGCTCGATGAAACCCTGCAATCTGGCTATGGCTTAGTTAGTTGCAATGGCGAAACAATTGAAGCCTTTGCGGTGTTATACCCAGTTGATCGCGTTGCTTTGCTTTATTGCAGGGCCCGCTCCCATCGCCAAGGCCGTGGCGGCCAATTGCTTTTTTCCCTTGAGCAGGAGGCATCAAGACAAGGGGTTAAGAAATTACGCAGCGAGGCCAGCTACATCAGCCATCCCCTATTTGAGCGGATGGGTTGGCTAACAGTTGAGAAAGAACAACTCTTGATTGGCGGAGTTAGCTTTGAACGGTTTCGAATAGCCAAAAGTTTGGCTTAAATCTATGCAGCGACGCCAGTTACTACTAAGTGCCTTAAAGGGTTCTGCCACTTTGCTGAGCCTGATGCTGTTGCCAAAACAAGCCCATGCCATGGGGGGAGTTCTGCCGGCTCTAGATCAACCAGCACCTAATTTCAACTTGGCTGGCATCGATAAATCTGGTGCGGTGCAGCGCAAACTTGCTGATCTACAGGGCAAGTGGCTGGTTTTGTATTTTTACCCTAAGGATTTCACCAGTGGCTGCACCCTAGAAGCGAGGGGATTCCAAAGGGATCTTCCAAAATTCCGCAATAAAGGGGCAGAAATAATTGGCATTAGCGCCGACGACCCAAACCAGCACGCCTCCTTTTGCGGTAGTGAAGGTCTCACTTACACCCTGCTATCTGATCCCGATGGCAGGGTTAGTAAATCCTATGGATCATGGATCGCCCCATTTTCGCAAAGACATACGTTTTTAATTGATCCAGATGGAATTTTGCGCGCCCGCTGGACTGCAGTGCAACCTTCAATTCATAGCCAAGAAGTGTTTCAAGAATTGGAAAAGCAACAGGCCTAGGTATTTGTTCTTGCAATCGCTGCCGCCGCTAACACCCCACCAAGGAAACCGCTGAAGTGCCCAATCCAGCTCACTCCAGGTGCTGAAAATATCGGGATCAAACTCGGTAGAACACCTCCATAGCTAACGAGAGCTAATCCAGACAATGCAATAGATAGGGGTTTTTTCTCCAACCAGCCAATTACCAATAGGTACCCCAGCAGCCCATAAACAACACCTGATAGGCCATGGCTGCCAATGGGCCAAAACAACCACACGGGAATAGCGCAGCAGTAAACACCAAGCCAAACAGCTAGGTAATCCCTGCGCCCTCTTAAAAGTACCAACCACGACAATGGTAAAAAAGTTAAGGAGTTAGCTAATAAGTGGGCAAAACCAGAATGGCTAAAAGGAGCTGTTAGAACTCCAAGAAACGAACCACCTGGAACCATCGGTAGATTCCATTGGCCGCGAAAGAAGATTTGATCTAAAAACTCCTGTAGCCAGGCGATCAGCAAGATCAACAGTGGCAAAAGCAAATTAAGCCGCGAAAACCATGCAGCCATTAGGAATTACGCAAATACTCCAGTTCGCCACGGCCATGCAGTTCAGCTAGAGAGTTGTAGCCACCAATGGCCACCCCATCAATAAATATTTGTGGAACACTGCCATCACCCGTGGGACTGATCTCCTGAAAGGGAATCCCCAGGGTGCGCAGCATGCGTAAGGCCCGCCGCGAAAAAGGGCATTCGGGCAAACCAGCCACTTGCACCCTTGCCTGGGCGGGGTTTTCCCCACTAAGCAGCCCCAATAGAAGATCAGCACCGCGCAGCACCGTGGTGCCCAGCTCCAAGTGTCCGCCCCAAACGGCACATTCAGGATCGGAAAAACTGAGATGTAAATGCACGCCGTTAGGGTCGATAGTGCCCTGCAGGGTGATTATTTCGAGCTCGCCATTTAAAATTATTGCCGTTTTTTGACCAGGACAGGCAAAAGCCGCTTGGGAAAGATTGCCAACAACACTCAAAACAAAACCAGTTGCATTGCGTTCTTGGGCAAACTGTTCAAGGCTGCTGCGCACATCACTACCGGCATCTAGGTGAAGTGGCACGGCCTGCATAACAGTTCAGAGGAGCAAATGAAAGCAAGCCTAAGCCGGCCCCTAGCCAATTTGAACTTGGCTGTAGTTGGCCATGTGGAATGGATGGGCTTTGTGGCGGTTGAAAAGTTGCCCAAAGCTGGAAGCATTAGCCACGCCAATGCCTACCGGGAGGAACCGGCAGGTGGTGGAGCAGTGGCAGCGGTGCAACTTGCTCGGTTAACCGGAACAAAAGTTAGTTTCTTCACTGCCTTGGGCCGTGATGCCGTAGGCGAAAAAGCAGCAGCTCGGCTGGAGGAACTCGGACTTGATTTAAAAATTGCCTGGCGTGATTGCGCAACTCGCCGGGGAATCAGTTTTGTTGATGCAGCAGCGGAGCGAACTATCACGGTTATTGGTGAGCGACTCGCTCCAGAGGCAGAGGATCCACTGCCATGGGAAGCACTAGCGGAAACAGATGGCGTATTTATAACTGCCACAAATGCTGCTGGTTTACAACTCTGCCGCCGCAGCGCCCTGCTCACAGCAACACCAAGATTGCGGTTGCCACTACTGGAAGCAAGTGGCATCAGCTGTGATGCCCTAATCGGCAGCGCCCTAGACCCAGATGAAGAAGTTCCCAGGGGAGCCCTTAGTAAAAAACCGCTATTGCGTATTGCCACCGAAGGCGCCGCCGGGGGCTGGTGTGACCCAGGCGGACGCTATCAAGCAATGCCACTCAGCGGCAAACTGGTTGATAGCTACGGCTGCGGCGATAGCTTTGCGGCGGGGGTAACGGCTGGGCTAGCGGCTGGTTACACAGTTATGGAAGCAATTCAACTTGGGGCACGGTGTGGCGCTGAATGCGCTTCGATTTTTGGACCATATGAAAAATAAATATGTGAGTATTTTATTTATCTGCGCCCATTAACAATTACTGAACTACCAGAAACGCCAGCGGCACCAGGCAAAGCTGGAACCACAGAGGTTTGACCATCCCATTTATCAAGGAAGAGTTTATAAAGCACTTGATCATCGAGGCTTGAATTAAGGGTTTGATAGCGCTTTGCTTCCTGCTCAGCTATCAACACCTCAGTTTGGGCCCGGAGCAATTGCTGTTCAGCGATTTGTTTTTGCTCAATAGCCGCTCTATATTCCTCAGCTATCTGTAAACCAGTAAGGTCTAAACCCTGAACAGTAACATAATCGAACTTACGTAATTCTTCAGCAACTTTTTCTTGAACTAATTCAGAAATTGAATTCCATTCAGTGGCGATTGTAACCAGCTCATACTGGGAAAAAACGGATTTCAAAGCTTTCAACAAAGATGGTTGAATAACCCTCGGATAAATCTGCTGATCATCCGTGGCAATCGTTTCATAAATTCTACCGGCTTCGGCCGGTTTCATTGCGTATTTAACAGTGGCCGTGGCCTGAATAACCTGCAAATCTTTTGTGAGTGTTGAGAATTGCTCAGGTTTAACCTGGGTTCTCACATCAAATAAGGATGTGTTTTGCACCAAAGGTGCCTTAATATTTGCACCGGGATTACGGGGCAAACCAGTTACCTTGCCAAGGGTTGTTACAACAGCCACATTGCCTGCAGGCACTATAAAAACGGTTTGACTCAATAAAATCGCCAAACCAACAACCACGGCTAATAGCAAGCTAAGAATTGTTCCTGGTCCATCTGAGCCGTTGGCGGATCTAAGCGGCGATTGCATTGACGAGGATCACGGAAGAATTCATCCTAGGCGGCTAATTCAGCAGCGGATAAATCAAATCGATCTAGATTCATTACTTTTGTCCAAGCTGCACAGAAATCAGCCACAAATTTCTGTTGGCCATCGGCCTGGGCATAAACCTCAGCTATGGCCCTTAGTTGGGAATTGGAGCCAAACAACAGATCTATGCGGCTGGCAGTCCAGCGTAGGGAGCCACTGTTGCGGTCCCTGCCCTCGTAACTATTTTCAAGCTCCTTGCTGGGAGCCCAAACGGTTTGCATATCAAGCAAATTAACAAAGAAATCATTGCTCAGAACGCCAGGCTTATTTGTAAATACTCCTTGTTTAGAAGAATTACAATTAACACCTAAAACCCTCAAACCACCTAGCAGGACAGTCATTTCTGGTGCCGACAAGCCCAATAGTTGAGAACGATCAATAAACATATGTTCTGCTAAATCGCCAATTCCAGGCTGCTCATAATTACGAAAGCCATCAGCTTTAGGCTCCAGTGCTGCAAAGGAAGCGATATCGGTTTCAGCCTGGGATGCATCATTACGACCTGGGCTAAAGGGCAGGTTTAATTCGTAGCCAGCAGCCTCAGCTGCAATTTCAATACCTACACCACCAGCTAAAACAATCAAATCGGCCATTGAAAGCCAGCAGCCATGTTTATCACTGGAATTGAAAGTTGCTTGGATCTCACCAAGAGCAGACAGAACGGTTTTCAGTTGGTTTGGTTCATTCACTGCCCAATTGCATTGGGGCTCAAGCCGCAAACGGGCACCATTTGCACCGCCGCGCTTATCCGAACCGCGAAAAGTAGATGCAGATGCCCATGCAGTTGCAACCAATTGGCTAGTGCTCAAACCAGATTGTTTTAGTGTTGCTTTCAATTCAACTATTGCAGCTGAATTAATTGCAGGTTTTGTTAAGGCTGGGATGGGATCCTGCCAAATCATCACTTCAGCCGGCACATCCGGTCCGAGGTATAAACAGCGAGGTCCTAGATCACGATGGGTGAGTTTGAACCATGCCCTTGAAAAAGCATCAGCAAATGCTTCTGGGTTTTGATGGTAGTGGCGTGCAATCGGTTCATAGAATGGTGAAAACCGCAAAGAAAGATCCGCGGTTGTCATTATTGGTGCATGTTTTACACCGGGGATATGGGCATCGGGAATTAGGTGCTCTTCCTTTACATTTTTGGCTTGCCATTGCCAAGCACCAGCAGGGCTTTTAACCAGCTCCCATTCATAACCAAACAACATATCGAAATAACCCATATCCCAACGGGTTGGATTTGGCTTCCAGGCCCCCTCAATGCCACTGGTGTTGGTATCAGCGCCATGGCCACTGCCATGGAGATTGCGCCAACCCAAGCCCATTTCTTCTAGGGGAGCACCTTCTGGAGGTGGCCCCACCAATTCCTTTTTGCCCGCTCCATGACATTTACCAAAGGTGTGGCCCCCTGCCACAAGGGCAACGGTTTCAGCATCATTCATGGCCATGCGGGCAAAGGTTTCGCGCACATCAATGCCTGATGCCCCCGGATTTGGGTTGCCATTTGGGCCCTCAGGATTCACATAAATAAGCCCCATCTGCACTGCAGCAAGGGGAGCCTCCAATTCACGATTACCGCTATAGCGTTCATCTCCAAGCCAACTGGATTCCTTACCCCAGTTGATATCTTCCTCTGGCTGCCAAATATCAACACGGCCGGCAGCAAAACCAAAGGTTTTGAAACCCATGGATTCCAAGGCAACATTACCAGCGAGAATAATTAAATCTGCCCAGGAAATTTTGTTGCCATATTTCTGTTTAATGGGCCAAAGCAAACGGCGAGCTTTATCTAAGTTGTCGTTATCGGGCCAACTATTAAGTGGCGCAAATCTTTGATTACCAGTGCTGGCACCGCCACGGCCGTCGCCAACCCGATAGGTGCCGGCGCTATGCCAGGCCATCCTGATGAACAAACCACCATAGTGACCCCAATCCGCAGGCCACCAATCCTGGGAATCGGTCATTAAATAAGCTAAATCCTTCTTGAGTTCAGCGAAATCAAGGTTATTGAAAGCTTCTGGATAATTAAAATCTGATCCGAGGGGGTTTGCCTTTGGATTGTGTTGGTGAAGAATGCTCAAATTAACCAACTGGGGCCACCAGTCGCTGGGGGATTGGCCAGCTCCAGCTCGGGTTTGATGGCTTGCGCCACTGAAGGGGCATTTGCCAGAATTCATCTCAGAACTAATGCCGCTCGCTGAAGCAGAAGCCGTCATAGAAAGCAAAACGTATACTTAAAACTAACCAAACAAGAAAACAGCTGTAGAAATTACAGAATTTCTACAGCTGCGAAATGAATTTGAAGGTAAAAATAGTATTTTAATATTTAAGTTAGTCGTTTATTTTTACATAGGCTAAGTTTGAAATATCTTCTGCTAGATCGAAATCATCCGATGCGGATTGCATCGCCTTAGCAGGTAACAGCCTGATCAGTGCAGCATCAAGGGAAAACAATCCAGGTCCTATAAAAAGCAAAGAAACGCTACCACCTAGATAGAGAGCAACAAGTTCAAGTACGTAAATATTAAAACCGCCGGTTAAGATGTGTTGATAGGCTGCAACTGCCATGGTTCCAGTAATAGCAAGTGCACCAAGCGGTGTAAAAACTCCAAATATTAAAAGCCAACTGCCAATCAGTTCAGACAACCCGGCCGCGTAGGCAAAAAATAGGGGAAAGGGAAGATGCAAGGAGGCAACATAGGTATCTGCAAATTGCTGTGGATCAGCAAGCTTTTCCTGGCCGTGGTGAATCATCATCACCCCAACTGCAATACGCAGTAAAAGCAAACCAGCTGAAGCGATGTAGTTCTGCTTCAATAGGTAAGACTTAAGAACAGGCTGGAGGTTTGCAAATATAGAAGCAACTCCAAATTTGGGAAACTTTTTTATTGTTAGCAACCAGAGAGCAGCGCAGGAAGCTAAAAAACCCCCGGCCGATTCGAGCAAAATCGGATTGGTCATGGAAGAAAAAAATAGGTTTGAAAAAGTCTGGCGCGCGAGATTGCGAAATGTGAAGCGGCCTCAATCACTGGGCATGTCTGGTTGGGCGAGCGCTCCAACAACCCAGGCACCAATCAAAAGCACTGCAATGGCAGCGGCGGGAGAAACGTCCATGGTTGCTTGTTGAGTTTTGTAAACAAACTGTAACGTTTTAATAAGCTGATCAGTGGCTAGGCAGCGATTGCCTTGTGGTGACGCCTACGGCCAAGCGGTTCGATCCAATCGTTTAAAACAAGTTTGTGCCTGAGCAATTGCGAAGGAATTCGGCAACCAAGATTGATGGCGCCGGAATCAAGAAGCCTGCCAAGTTTCAGGGCTGTTGCCTCTTCATCGCGATTAAAACGGTTTTGCTGAGCAGCCAACCAATCAATTTCTTGTTCTGTGATCACACCGGTGCTCAGGGACTCGAGAAAAACCTCACCAAGGGTCATGGACGGCAACTTAACGAACTGTTACATTATGGCTTGAAATCGTCTAGGGCGTTGGAAGAGGACATACCAGCCTGGAGACAGGTTTTACGAGCTGCCCAGGCTAAGGAAAAGAACTCAATTTCTAAAAACTGGGTTCAATTAGCCACAACAGCAACCGATGGCAGCCCCAGAGTGAGAACCGTTGTTTTTAGGGGTTGGCATGGGGCAAGTGAACTAGACCTGGTAACCGATAGCAGGAGTCAAAAATCAATTGAAATTCAAGAGAATCCAAGGATTGAAATTTGTTGGCTGCTGCCAAAGGCAAAAAGCCAATTTAGATTTCGGGGAATTGTTTCATTTCTAACTGCAGAGAGCGAGAAGGAAGGCTTGCTCCTGCACTGGCAAAAGCTCTCAGAAAGAGCTAAAGCAGCATGGTTTTGGCCAGCGCCGGGATTGCCCTTCATTTCATTAAGCAATTTTCCGCTGCAGATTCCAGAAGAAACCCCTCCTCCAGATAATTTTGAGCTTATCCGTGTTAATTGTGAGATGGTTGAACTGCTCGAATTAACTGGTACTCCCCACAGACGATTCTGTTGGAAAGCAGAAAATGGATGGCTTAAGGAAGCTATAAATCCTTAAATTGTGGGATAAGTGCATAGATCTCAGTTAAACGCTTAGCATTAACACCTAAATCAGAATCACCAAGCCTAGAAACAGACCGGGCCTGCAAGAATCCACGAATAGGATCTGCGTAAAGTTCTAGATCGTCTACAAAGCCAAAAAGGGCACTGCTAACCGTTGCGTGAATATAGCCATTATCCTGCTCTAACAATTCAGTGCGTGGCATTTTTTCTAACAATGGAACCAATTCATTAAGAGCATCCAATGGTTTAGCAACAGACCAATTCGCCCTTGCGCAATGGGCCGGTGAGGCACAGGGGGATAACTCAGCATTGTGAACTCCCAGATCAGTGGGTTCAGGGCCTACAAACTGGAATAAACTCAAGGAGAATAAAATGATGCAATTAATTAAAAAATTCATTCAATAGCAGATCAGTAAAGGGGGATTGTAGCGAAATGAAGCCAAACTATGCAAACGTAATTCGATCTGGTTAAGGTTCATAATAATACTATTCCCGGTGAACACAATTAAACAGCAGTATCTGCTTTTAAAATCCATAATGCAAGTCCACCGCCTCTACCTCGGGCAGCCAACCAACCATTGCTGTTTCGAGCTATGAGGGCAAAAAATGGCATTTTTCTAGATGGGGGCTGGGGTAAATTGCGTTTAAATATCACAAGGGAGCCTAGCGAAACAGAAACATACTGGAAAGTAAAAAATAAAAGTGGCCTTGGTCCATTTAGAAATGCTTTGCCAACAAAGCTTAGTTGTAGAGGCCCAATACTTACGGAGTTGATAATTTGAAATTGATTTGTATCAATAGATAAGCGCAGGCAAGCACTAAGGTTTTTCAATAAAAAAGCAGCAAAGGTTAACGGAGATTTACTACCTTTAGACCACACACGCTCGAGATACCAAGAACCAAGCAAATCATTAAAATTCAAACCGCTGCCACTGGCACGGGCCTTTTGCTCAAGCAACAGGAGCTGCTCAGCAGAGGGGATAGCAATTTGCAAAGCTGGATAATCAAGCACGCAATCGCAACAATAAACAACCATAATAACGCGGCAACATGCAAATGTATTGCTGAACACACCAATAGAATTCATTTCTGTTCTCGATAATCAGCAATGAGTTAAACAGGGTGAAAGCAATGATGATTTATTCTATGAAACGTCAAGATTTGTTCAATATCTCGATGGGGGGGGTCGCAAGGAGCTAACTAATCTTTATAGTGATTATTTATAGTGATTATTTATAGTGATAGAATTGAACCAAATTCAATTATAAGTGTATAATATCCATAAATCGGATCTATCAATGGAAGATGTTGTGAAGGCCTACTACGGCAAGGAACTAAAGAGCAGTGCTGATTTAAAAACCAGTGCCTGCTGCGATGCAAATGCAATTTCAAGCCCAATAAAGCAGCTGCTAGCAAAGGTTCATCCAGAGGTTTGCAAGCGCTATTACGGTTGCGGGCTGGTATGTCCGGAGTTAATAGAGGGGTTTAGGGTTCTAGATCTCGGTAGTGGAGCTGGCAGAGATGTGTATATATTGGCACAGTTAGTTGGCGCCAAGGGAAATGTTGTAGGCGTTGATATGACGAAAGAACAATTGGAAATAGCTCAAAAATATAAAGATTATCATGCCGCACAATTTGGTTATGCAAACGTTGAATTTATCGAAGGAAGAATTGAAGAATTAACCGAACTTGGATTGGGGAAAAACAGCTTTGATTTAATTGTAAGCAACTGTGTGCTCAACCTTTCAACAAACAAGCCTGCAGTGCTAAAAGGAATAAACCAGTTACTTAAACCTACGGGAACTTTTTATTTTGCGGATGTTTATTCAGATCAACAACTTCCGCAGGAAATTAGTAGCCATCCTGTGCTCTACAGCGAATGCCTTGGAGGGGCGCTCTACTGGAAGGATTTTGAAGAAATGGCCATAGCAAATGGATTTAGAAACCCAGATTTAATACATGAAAAAGACCTAGAAATTAATGCCAACGAACTAAAAGAACTTGTAGCGGATATAAAATTTTCATCTAGAACCTATAGTTTAACAAAGGTGTAGGCATCTCAGCGTAGTAGATCGAGACTCAACTCCCTAGATGCAACGATATAACCGATAAATGGCCAAGTACTCCCAGGGCGTGCTACACTGTTGAAACAATCCTTAACAAAGGCCGTTCGCTCATGTTCACGATTGAGAAGGCGTCACAAATTTTCCCTGAAACTCTTACCGCAGATGTGGTTCCTGCTATCACGGCTCGCTTCGAGTTGCTGAGCGCCGAAGATCAGCTAGCTCTTATTTGGTATGCCTATCTAGAGATGGGCAAAACAATTACTGTGGCAGCCCTGGGCGCAGCAAGCATGCAGTTTGCAGAGCGCACCCTGGCAGAAATCAAGGCAATGAGCTTTCCAGCCCAAAGCCAAGTAATGTGCGACCTAGCCAATCGTTCAGATACAGCTATTTGTCGCACCTACTCAAATTGGTCTGTAAATATCAAACTTGGCTTTTGGTACACCCTTGGAGAATGGATGGCCGAAGGTACTGTTGCTCCAATTCCCGAAGGTTATCAATTATCAGCAAACGCTTTAGCCGTTTTGAGCTCGGTTAAAACCGTTAGCAGCGGTCAACAAATCACATTGCTCCGTAATTTTGTTGTTGATATGGGCTTTGATCCCAAGCGAGAGGGCGCTCAAATAATCAGCGAGCCAGTGGCACCTCCAACCCCAGTACAGCTTCGTGAGAAGGTTTCCATTGAAGGAGTAGACAACCAAACAGTATTGAGTTATATAGAATTACTAAATGCTAACGATTTTGATAATTTAATTCAATTATTCCTTCCAGATGGCGCTCTTCAGCCACCATTTAAAAAGCCTATAGTTGGCTCAGATAATATCCTCCGCTTTTTCAGGGAAGATTGTCAAAATTTAAAACTGCTTCCTGAGCGCGGCAAAGCTGAGCCCGCTGATGATGGTTTCACACAAGTAAAAGTAACTGGAACCGTGCAAACCCCTTGGTTTGGTGCTGGCGTTGGTATGAATGTTGCCTGGAGATTTCTTCTAGACCCAAATGGCAAAATTTATTTTGTTGCTATTGATTTACTTGCATCTGCAGCTGAACTACTAAAGTTTGCTCGTTAATGCTACAAGCAGTTGTTATCGCCGTCTTGTGGATAACTTCTTTTCTTGGTTTCCTTTCATTAAATCTGCAATCAACACCAATTTCACTTGTGTTGATTGCTGTTTTAATTAGAATATTTCTTCAAACCGGTTTATTTATTATTGCCCACGATGCAATGCACTCTATTTTGTGCAGATCAAATCCAAAAGTTAATGCTATATTAGGTTCTATTGCATTGGCAATATATGCTTTCCTACCATTTGATAATTGCAGCAAAAATCATAATCTTCACCATAAATATCAAGCCACAGAATTTGATCCTGATTTTTCCTCTGAAAATAACAAAGGAATTTTGAGTTGGTATTTTAAGTTTATGATTGGATACTTAAGTTTAACACAAATGGGATTGCTTTTATGTAGCTGGGGCTTGCTATGGCTTGCATTTAAAAATGTTACCCCATCGGCAATGCTAAATGTATTTATTTTTTGTATTGTTCCGCTACTTTTAAGTTCGATGCAATTATTTATATTTGGCACATATTTGCCCCATCGCCACCATGGGGCTGGCGAGGCTAAACAAGCTCAAAGCATCGAACTACCAGCTTTGCTATCGCTTTTGGCCTGCTACCACTTCGGGTATCATAGGGAACACCACATCAATCCCTCACTTGCCTGGTTTGAGCTTCCCGCTGCCCGTTGTAGATCGAAAGAGCTCGCGATCAGCAAAGAACTCAATTAGGATCTTTTAAATTAATTTTCAAAATATGGTTGACACTGTTTTAGAAGGCTGGACAACCAGCGAACAAACCATCGCTAAAAGCGCTTTTGACCAGGCCTACGCGAGGTCTATTGATCAATTGATCAAATCAGTGCGCTCCAAATCCGAACAGCTAGATACGGCTGAAACGATTTGGGCACTTCATGATTATTTAAGTATTCAACGCCACACCATTGAGGGCCGATTTGATTTTAGGCCAGAAGGAATTTTATTTGTGTTCGCTAGGTTAGTAAAAGATGAACTGCTCAAGTTATCTGAACTTGACGGACTAGACAAGGAAAAGCTAACGAAGATTGCTGCGATGGCACGCTTCTGAGATCTAGTTTATTGTTGTGTTGTTTTGGTTAGATAACTAAAGTTTTACCGCCATCTAGATTATTGCTGCAGCTGGTTCCACCTACGTATTCCAGCTCATAAACATTGCTAAATTTTAGTTTCATATAAGAGGTTAATTTCCAATTAAGTCTAGAACAAAACGATAACGCACATCGCCCTTTTGCAAACGTTCAAGAGCTTCATTAACACGATTGATTGGCAGGTGCTCAACCTGCGGGCGAATGTTATGACGCACACAGAAATCAACCATTTTCAGCAAACTAACTGGGGATGAAGTGGGGCTACCGGTGATGGAGCGCCTTGCCTTTATCAAATCAAAAGCATCAACTTGAATTGGTTCAACAACCGCTCCCAATTGGTGCAAGCGCCCTAGGGGGGCAAGGGATGCCATCACAGCAGCCCAATCAAGAGAATGATTAACAGTATTAATAATAAGGTCGAACTTACCGGTCAAATTAGCTAGCTGATCAATTAACACCACCTGGTGGGCACCAAATCGCTTTGCTTCCTCAGTTTTGGATAAATTGGTTGTGATTGCAGTTACCTCACATCCCCAGGCCCTTGCGAACTGGAGGGCTATGTGACCCAAACCGCCAATGCCAATAACAGCCACATGGGCTGTTGGTGAAACCGCTTCATCGATTAAAGGCGAAAATACTGTTATCCCAGCGCAGAAAAGAGGCCCGGCAGCTCCAGGATCGATGCCCTCGGGCAGGGGGATTGCCCAATCCTGATGGGCTGTTACATGGCTTGCAAATCCACCCTGACGGCCAACGATCGTTGCTTCCAATGACGCACAAAGATTACCTGTACCGCCAAGACATTGAATGCAATGACAACAGCTACCACTGATCCAGCCAAGCCCACGTAACTCGCCGATCACATCGGGGTTAACAGCGCTGCCAACACTCACAACCCTGCCCACAACCTCATGGCCAGGTATCAATGGGTAACTAGTTATGCCCCAATCGTTATTGAGCATCGAAAGGTCGCTATGGCATAAACCGCAATGCAACACCTCCAGCACTAATTCGTTGGCAGCCGGCTCAAGCAGTGGGCGCTCTGCAGCTTGCAATTTGGCACCAGCTTCAGTTGCTTGCCAAACAGTTATGCCCATTGCTGCTACTTATTTGCCAAGATGCTTAGCTTAGCGGTTTTGCTTAGCCAAAGCAGCTCAAAACTCAAAAAAACCAGTGCAACTAACAAATTTTGCTGAGTTTGCTCAACAGGCTGATTATTCGCTGCTGGATTCGCTTAAAGCAGATCCCCAAGCAACTAGCGATGGCAACGATCACAAGCCACGCCAGGTGTTCAGCGGTCACTATGTGCCCGTAACGCCAACGCCGCTTCCAAAGCCGGAATATGTGGCCCACAGCAGCACCCTTTTCAACGAACTGGGGCTAAGCGAAAAGCTGGTTAATAATGAAAAGTTCAGTCGTTTGTTTTCTGCTGATATCAGCGTTGCGCAGGAGCCGATGCGCCCATATGGCTGGGCAACCGGATATGCACTGTCGATATATGGGAGTGAATACATCCAACAATGCCCATTTGGCACCGGCAACGGCTACGGAGATGGCCGAGCCATATCTGTGTTTGAAGGCTTGTTCAATGGAAGCCGCTGGGAGATGCAATTAAAGGGCGGTGGGCCCACCCCCTATTGCCGAGGCGCAGATGGAAGGGCTGTGCTGCGCTCAAGCGTGCGTGAATTTTTGGCCCAAGAATTTATGCACGCCTTGGGGGTTCCCAGCTCACGCTCCCTAACGTTGTATGTATCGCACAGCGAACAAATAAGCAGGCCCTGGTATTCAGCAAATTCCAGCTCCTTTGATCCCAACATCATGGTGAACAACCCTGCAGCAATCACCACAAGGGTGGCAGCATCATTTCTGCGGGTGGGTCAACTGGAACTATTTGCTCGCAGGGTTCGCAGCAATGCCCATCCAAATGCATTGAACGAGCTGCAGATGATCGTGATGCATCTGATCGAACGCAACTACCGCGAGGAAATTGATCGGAATTTGGATTTCAGTGATCAGGTAGTTGAGCTGGCGAGATTATTTCGAGCACGGCTCACTGCATTGGTAGCCAACTGGATTCGGATTGGCTACTGCCAAGGCAATTTCAATAGCGACAATTGCGCCGCTGGTGGTTTCACCCTCGACTATGGGCCATTTGGTTTCTGCGAACTATTTGAGCCAAGATTTCAACCCTGGACCGGGGGTGGTGAGCATTTTAGCTTCTTCAACCAATCGCTAGCAGCTGAAGCCAACTACCAAATGTTTTGGTTATCACTAAGGCCGCTGCTTGAAGGCAACAGCAATGCCCTAGCCAGATTGGATCAGATTCGAGAGGGATTTGCTGAAGTTATGGATAAGGAAATAGAAGCCATGTGGGCTAGCAAGCTTGGCTTAATCAACTACAACGCTCAACTTGTAAATGAGCTGGTTCAGTTGATGTTCAGCTCCAAAGCCGACTACACCATCCTATTTCGGCAGCTTTCTGAACTCCCAGAGCAATTCGCAGCTCTGCAGGAAAGCTTTTACCTGCCTTGCCCAGAGGGGCTTGAAGGTAAATGGACAAATTGGCTAGAACGCTGGCGCGACCAGATCAAAACCAGCGGCAACCCAAAGGAAACCACCGCAGCTATGCAGAGGGTTAACCCTAAATACACCTGGCGCGAATGGCTGATCGTTCCCGCCTATGAAAAAGCTGCCCATGCTGATTACAGCCTAATCAAAGAACTGCAGATGGTATTCAGCAATCCCTACACGGAGCAATCAGCGGAATTAAACGCGAAATACAACCGTCTCAGGCCCAAGGAGTATCTTAGTGCAGGGGGAGTTTCCCACTACAGCTGTTCTTCTTAAATATGTCTATTAACCCCAGCCGGAAGCTTTCCGCAAACCTACGCGAATGTTTGGCAAACGCCGGCTTGGCTTCTTTAATGACGGTTGCACGCTTAAAAGGTGAGCCATCAGAGCGTGCGCTTACAGGTATTCGGGCAATTCGAGACCATCTGCTTAAGGTTGAAAAAGAGCTTGATGATCTCCCGAGCCTCCAACCCGAGGAGATGGCAAAAGCAATCACAAACTGTGATCCAGATCCGGAATGGCGTGAGCGCATTCTGCGGGGGATGACTTTGGTGGCCATGTTTGATGGGCAACCATCATCCATGGCTTTAAACCTGCTGGAGCAAACGGCAAAAGCATTTCATGTTGAGGCCAATCCCGTTAACACTTATCGCAATGTGATGGAGGGAAGAATGCTGGCCACTCGCTTTGACCTGATGCGCAGGAGCTTTGTTCGCGATGCTGTTGCAGCCACGATGAAGGCTGGTGGATTACCAATGTTTGCTGCAACCCTCAAAGCGCTTAGCGGTGTGCGTGATGAAACAGTTCTAAAGCGGTTTGAATCACTAAAACACTACCCAGATGAAAGCTTTGGCAAGGCTTATTCAGAATTTCTCGATCGAAATAATTTTAATTACCCCGGCGATACTGGTGGCATACCAATTCCTGTTTTCCGACACGATTGCTGCCATGTTTTAGGTGGATACGGAACAACAGCAGCTGAGGAGGGCGCTGTGATTGGATTCCAGGCGGGTTTCGAAGGCTTGGATCCCTTTGATGTTTTAATGTTTGCGATGGCAGAGTTTGAACTTGGCATTGGTGTTTCACCATTCATACCCGGTGAATTTGGAAAACTTGATCCAGAACGCATGTTTGCGGGTATGGAGCATGGCAGTTGTGTTAATACAGATCTAATTAAGGATATTGATCCTTGGGACTACTTTGAAGAGCCCCTGGAATCCGTGCGTACCAAGTTCAACATAGTTAAACGTGGGCGTGAGCCTGAATATCCAGCCGCTTAACTGAAGCCCCAATTGCGCTTACCAAAAGCCCTTGGAGTGGAGCCAAAGGCCTAGAAGACCCATTGGCACCAATACGGCGCCAAGAATTTGCAATTTGATGGCAAACGGCGAGGGTTGCTTTTTAAGCGCCATGGAAATAAAAGGCAATTAAGTAGATTTAGCCATCATAGGCCTTGTATTGCCTCTCCCAGGCATTTTGATCAACAGGTGCTTGCACATAACTTACAGAGTGATAGATTAAATATGCACCAAATCGCTCACCTCATGCTCACTGGATCAGAACTACTGGCAGCTGTTAAGGAATTTGGCGACGGCTCTAAATCTGCTCTGGTTAAATCCTGCGGTTATGTTAGCAAAAAAAAGGATGGCTCCGACAGGCTTAATTTCACCGCCTTCTATGAAGCATTGCTAGAAGCCAAAGGTGTGAACCTTGGTGATGGCGGCCAGGTAGGTAAAGGTGGCCGCAAGCTCAGCTTTGTTGCAACCGTACAGGGAAATGGCAATTTATTGATCGGTAAGGCCTACACGGCAATGCTTGATCTAAAGCCCGGTGATGATTTTGATATCAAGCTTGGCCGCAAGCAGATTCGCCTCAAGCCAGTTGGAAGCACAGAAGAAGAAGAAGATTGATCAAGTTGCTTGCTACTAGGCAATTATTCAGGTTCCTTCTGGATTTAATTATCCAGTTGGAGCCTGATTTTTTTCTTGCCACCTGAACTGCTTATTTCCCCTTAACAGCAAGCAAAAGCAATTTTTGGCCAAATTTAAGCGCTACCTTGAAATAGGTAAAGGCTGCTTTCCCGCGTCTATGAACTGGAAACAACCTGATTTGATTTGAATTAATGAACCATTAGCAACCCAGCAAAGCCTCCAAGTAACATTGGCAAGGAGGCTGGATTATGGGATCAGCTCCTGAAGCACGCTTAGACACTGAAAAAACAAGTCAGCTGGAAGTGAGATTCACGCGGTGGGAGTCAGCTGCTGCTTACGTGAGTGGCGTAGTGGTGGTGAATGTGGGTTTCAGCCACCACCCCGAGCTGGATTGGCTGTGGTCGCTGTTGGTTGGCAGTGTTCTTGCCCTGCGCGATGCAGCCCAGCGCAATTGGGGCCATCAAGTGTTGCTTTTGATGCTGGCTGGAGCTGCGCTGTCCTATTGGCTCGGGAATCCAGCAGTGGCAATCGCCAGCGTGAGCGCCTTCCTGATCAGCGAATCGGTGGATTGGCTTGTGTACACCTCCACCCATCGCCCCTTCGCGGAGCGGGTATGGCGATCAGTGTTGGCTAGTTCACCGGTGGATACCGCAGTCTTTCTGCACTTGGCTCATCTCTGGAGCTGGCAGCTCTTTGTCATCGGCGCCGGGAGCAAGATCCTGGCGGGCGCCCTGATCAGCGCCTCACTGCAACTCAAGGCCAAGCATCGGGTCAAGTCTCGGTAGTGAGCATTAAAAAAAGGTTGCCAGAAGTAAACACAAATCAACAATATTGAAAGCAATCTAAAAAAGCTTTTTTGTTTTAATCTATAGGTAATTTAAAATCCAGCACATGTTTGCATTGGCAAATCTCGAACGTTTTGGCGCTAATCGGCTCCGTAAAGCACGCATTCAACGCATTAAATTGCTAATGCGAGTGTTTGCGCTGGTGGCACTCATAGCAGCCGCTAAAGTGTTAGCCCATCAACTTGGATGGGAGGTGATTCAGCTCAATCCACTATTTACAACATTGGTTGCCTCAACAGTATTTTTAATGGGCTTTTTACTTAACGGTGTACTTGCTGATTACAAAGAGAGCGAAAAAATACCTGGTGAGTTAGCTACTGGATTGGAAGTGCTCAGCCTAGAAATTCAGGCTATTTCAATGCAATCTCCAGGCACAGATGCAAATTTTGCTATTGCCGAATTAACTTCCTTTGCTGAAAATATTATTAAATGGTTGTTAAATCGAGTTACCACAGCAATGCTCATGGAACATTTTTATCGTTGCCACCGGGAAGTAGTTAAGGCAAGCCTTTTACTCAAAACTGATCCACCTCTTAAGGCCAGATTGCTAGGGGAAATAGCTACCATCTTGAAGCTAATAAATCGAATTGAAACAATTCGGGAAACATCATTTGTAAAATTGGTGTATTGGTTGGCCTATGCGGCAATTGGGCTTTTATGTGGCGGGTTAATATTCATGGCAAACACAAGACTGCATGAAGCGGTGTTTTTTATCGCTGTGATCAGCTTAATGATGATATTCCTTATCAGCTTAATTTCTGATTTAGACAATCCATTCGGCCATGGGGATGCAATGTCGATTGAAGACGTTTCTCTTGATGTGCTAAACTCCGCAGTGAAACGCATGCAAACTGATCAGTAGTACTGCTAAGTAATATTGAGCAATAATATCTAAATCAGCCAGTAAACCAGCAGATCATAAGAGCAATCATTCCACTTCCAATTACATATGTTGGCCAATAATCGTCTGATTTGTCAAGCTTTTTCAGTTCGATTTCCCGAGCAGCAACATCCTCCATCTTTTGAGCCTGATAATACCTACGACAGGCCCATAGCATCATAATAAATGAACCAAGCGTTAAAATATACGAAACAACGTAAACCTCATCTAAGAAGGTTAGGTAGGGGAGTTGAGGCAAATTTGCATCATGGGTTTGCTGCAAGAAAACTAGAGTAAGTAGAACCGTAACCGGTAGTGTAAGTCGTACATCGTAGTGTGTTGTTTCAAGCTTCGTTGCACCGGCTATCATCGCCACAACAATCATCAGGGGTACTAATACCTTCCAGAAGGACAACCATGAACTTGTACTATATTTAACTTCAAATATTAATTGACTAAAATCAGAAGCGCCTTCACCAAATCCAAAATCAGTGTCGTAGTGGTGTCTATAGGAAGCTAATGTCCAACCTTGATTTATCCAACCTAGATTAGAATCAATGAATTGTCCGATTCCAGATCCTTGCACATCCGGTAATATTTCTAATTTACTACTGCTCAACATCACATCATCTGCTTCGATCATGATTGGAAGGCTTAGGGTAGTAAAAGGGTGGCGGCGAAAATCACTTCGATCAATAAAAAACTCACCACTGTAGGCACCAGTTAAATACCAGTTGCCATCCGCCATCAGTGTTGGCTTGCTGTTACCAGTGGGGATAAATACTGAATCTGCATATTGTGGTATATTAATCAGATTAACAGGTGTTAAAACCTTCCATATTTGTAGGTTATTTTTTGTGAGATATGCTTGAAGATCATCGCCCCATTTGAGCCACCAATAACCAGAACTTTCAAATGAAGGACTTTGAAGATTAATATTGTAATTATTGACAGCATAAAAACCCATTTTAATCTTCATCGGATCAGGTTGACCGGGTACTGAGGTTTTAATTTCACTTCGTTCATAGCCCCTATGGTCGCGCTTCAAAAGCTTAGTAAGCCGGCTTTTTTGCTCAAGTAAACCTGATTTATTACTACCCGTGAATGCAAGATAGTCACCTGTTTTATAGCTAATATTATCTACGGATAAAACTGCCAATAGAATTAGCAAAATAGCCACAATTGCCATTACCAGAGTTGAGATATTCCAAGGCTTCCTCAGGGTGGGGGGGAGACGGAATTTTGATTTAGGTTGGCGGGGATTCATAACTTGTTTATTAAGTTATAGAGGGTGAATTAAAATAGCTAAGCAGCAAAAGCAAGAAAAGGATATCATGCCATATGTTCTGCGTTAATTAATTGAGCTAGACAGTAGATAAAGTAGCATAAAGCAGTGCTAATAATTACATAAACAATACCATCAGAAATACCTGAATTCATCAAGAAGCCAATTGAAAGTACGGCAATAATTCCACCAACATTATCAAGAATAGAGTAGGCAACATTTGCGGAAACTTGATCTTCTTTCCTGAAAAGTTCTGCAACTGCAGACAATCCGGTAGCATAAATTCCTCCAGCAGCACCTCCCCAAACAAAAAGAAGGCATAGAGCTATTACGTAATTGTATATTCCAAGGGGCAAGAAAATAGCACAAAGCACTCCAACAAGTACGCAAAAGATGGTTACGAAGGTTCTATTGCTGCGGTTTGAAAAACTCGAAATCAGAAGTCCCAAGCTAACTGAACCAAGCATAAAGGCTGTAAGAAGAAGGGAAGCACGTTGAACAGGCAAGCCGTTCATCATTCCGTAAAGTGTAAGAAATGCCGGAAGACCAAAAAATGTTACTCCACCAACAAATGATGAAAGCATAGGAACTTTAGCCATGCGGATCACATAGCCAATACGCAAACGACCTTGTTTTAAAAAGCGTGGCTGTTGAGTAAGCAAAGGAATAATTACCAGCAAAACAACAATCACAATGATCATGTTTCCCTGAAATGCTTTGCCTCCTCCTGCTGATCCAAACGTGTTAAATAGGATTGGACCACTTGCAGTTCCAAGTGATAATGCTGAGCTGTAGCAGCCGCTCACCAAACCACGAAATCGTCCAACCGATAAAGCATTTACCCATGTTTGGAGGGAGATCAAACACATGTAGGTGCAGATGCCAAACAAAAACACGCCCATGCACCAAAGGGGAAGATTTTGCGTTTTAGCTAAAAGCAATAGAACTACCAGGCGAACCCCTGTGGCTACTGCAATGGTGCCCATTAGGCCAAATTTACTAAGTATCCAGTCAATACAATTAATTATCGAAATAACTGCTCCCATCTCGAATGCTAGGCAGAGGCCAATTAAAAATTTGTTGAACCCATAAGCCTCTAAACTTACAGGGAACAGCACTGTGTTATATCCAACAGCAGCCTGCACAACTGCGGTAGCTAAAATGAGAATGAATACGGCGTTTAGTGATCGCCGATCAATTGGTTGTTGTTGAGATTGGTTGATGGTTTAGTCCTCCTTAAATTTATTAAAGGAAAGAATTAGTGAAACAACTTCTACATTTTCATTGATCTGCTCGTGAGATAGGGTGCCACCTAAGGTACGAACTAGTTCAACGCAAGTGGCGAATTGCAAGGAATTTTCATCAAAAACGTGTTCAGGATGGTTTCTATCTGCTATTAGAACAGCCCTTGATTCCTGAGCGCTGTTAGAATCACAAAAGCGAATATTCACCGCCAAACAAATATTGTTCAACTGTTCATTATTTACAGAAATGGTAATCTCCTCCAAAGAGGAGATTATTGATGAAGTTGTGGAGCCATAGCATAAAGACTTAATAATTAGATCTAATTCTTTGGAGTCACCCCAAATCAATTTTGGCAGATCGGAAGATACTTGTATAGAAATATCTGGAGGAAGTGCTGATTTAATCAACACAGCGGGGTCGAAATTCTCACCACTGGATGAGCGAATTCCCTGGCGAGCACGGGCATAGCGAATAAGGGCTGATGCATAGTTTTTAGTATTATTTTCCATAGTTAGCGATGGCAGAGACGAAGCCTGATTCTCGAACTTAGTTGCTATTGCCTCAAGCTGGATAGCGGAAGAAGATCTTTCCTGAATACGCTCTAACTCCACCTTACTCTTTTCACTAATTGCTAAGCCACGTTGTTCTTCCAGGATACGATTGCGGCTGCGGAAAAACCAAACAGCAGCTCCAAATAGTATTGCTAAGATGTCTGATGTGAGGGCCGCCC
>MWMJ01000040.1:0-12767 GCA_002151525.1 Synechococcus sp. Lanier
GCAAGGCCCTTGAGGCATTAATTCGCTCTGGCCCTGAACTGTCGGAGCCTGCAGTTGCTCCGTTGGGGGTTGCCATTGATCAATGGCACTGGCATACAACCATCAGCGAATATGAGCGCCAGGTGGCAACCGTGCAGGCCTGGATCGGTGCCGGTGATTTGTTTCAAGCAAATCTCACCGCCTGCGCTGAACATAACCTCACCGTTAAAAGCAGTGCCCTGCAGCTTTATCAACGCTTGCGCCGCCGATGTCCCGCCCCCTTTGGCGGGGTGATGGTGGCTAGCAATGCTGAGGCGGTATTGAGTGCCTCACCGGAACGCTTTCTCAGTTGTGATGCAGCTGGCAATGTGGAAACCAGGCCAATTAAAGGCACCAGGCCCCGCCACCAAGATCCCGATTTGGATGCAGCGGCAGCAGCTGAATTAGTTAGCAGCCCCAAAGACCGAGCCGAAAATGTGATGATCGTTGATCTGTTGCGCAACGACCTCGGCCGGGTATGCGCAACGGGCAGCATTGAGGTGCCGCAACTGGTGGGCTTGGAGAGCTATGCCCAGGTGCATCACCTCACCTCGGTGGTGAGCGGCACCCTGCGGCCTGATCAAAACCCAGTGGCCCTGTTGCGGGCCTGCTGGCCAGGTGGTTCGATAACCGGAGCACCCAAAATCAGTGCCTGCAGCCACCTAAATCAATTGGAACCGGTAGCCCGGGGCCCCTACTGCGGCAGTTTTTTTCGTTTTAACGTTGATGGCAGTTTTGATAGCAACCTTTTAATCCGTAGCGTGATGTTGCGTGATAAGCGCTTAAGGATCCATGGCGGATGCGGCATCGTGGCCGATTCCAATCCGGAGCAGGAGTCTGCTGAACTCGGCTGGAAAATACAGCCACTGCTGGCGGCCCTCAGCTAGTGCAAGCCATCGCCTGGATTAACAATCAATGGGGCGATCCCCAAAACCTAGGCATCTGCCTTAGTGATCGAGGCCTGCGGCTTGCTGAGGGAGTATTTGAAACGCTGCTGATTAAGGCAGGCACTGCCCAATTATTGGATCAACATTTAGAGCGTTGGCGCAGGGGTGCCCAAACAATCGGCCTTCCCCAACCACCTGATCGGGCCTGGCTCACAAACTGGCTTGCGGAAGCAATCAAGCGCAGTGGCATCGTTGCTGGGGCCCTGCGGCTCAATTGGAGCCAAGGCGATGGCGGCGGCAGGGGTTTGGGCTTAACAGAGGGCGAGGCAACGGGGCGTTTTTGGGCCACATTGCATGCCCATGAACCAAGATTTCAACTACAGACCACCATGGTGAGCACTCGCGTGCAACGTTGGGCAAATAGTTCGTTGCGCCATTGCAAAACCTTCGCCTACGCAGAAATGGCCCTTGCCAAAAGGGAAGCAAACCAAGCCGGCTATCACGATGCCCTGCTACTGAGTAGTGCCGGCGGCCTCTGTTGTGGCAGCAGCGCCAACCTATTAGTGCAACGCGAAGGTAGATGGCTAACACCACCACTCGCTAGCGGCTGCCTGCCTGGGGTAATGCGGGGGGAGGCCATAGGTCGAGGAATAGCCATAGAAACAGCCCTTGGCGATGCCCTAACCCCGGGGGAACCCGCCCTACTAATAAATAGCCTCGATTGCAAACCGATCACAGCGGCAGCGCTGCCATTGGCAAAACCACTATTTGAAGCGCTTTTGCAACTGGGGGGATCTGGCGCTTAAAGGAAGCTTAAAAAAATCTAAATTTGGTAATTAGATGGCGATTTCGTGACCATTGCAACTGTTGGCTTGGAGCGAACATGTCTTGATGGTTTTGAAGCTTCTTATCCCGAATGGCAATCCTTAATTGCAGCTACCGCAATGATTTAGAGCGAATGGTGATACTGCGTTGTTTTGGTTCAAACAACTACTACCTGGAGCGGGTGATATTTCCATTCGAGTTACTAAATTTTTCAGCACCAGTCGATGCTGAAGTGGAGATTTGGAGCCATGGCATCGGCGGACCAGAGCTCGTAGAAACCCTTCGATCAAAAGAACTCAACAACGAGAAGAGCCCAGAAACCAATATGTTGCTAAGCGCTTAGCTTAATAATATCAAACACTTAAAAATCTATCCACCACATCCTTACTTAGTTCTGCCGTTGGCCCACTGGCTACCATGCCGCCTTTTTGCATTGCGTAATACCAGTCGGCTTGTCTTACGAAATGCAAATGCTGCTCCACAAGCAACACGCTGATACCAGTTGTAGCAACAATGCGCTTAACGGCCCTCTCAATATCAAGAACCACCGATGGTTGAATGCCCTCGGTGGGTTCATCAAGTAGCAATAGTTTTGGTTTACCAAGCAGGGCCCGAGCAATCGCTAACTGCTGCTGCTGGCCGCCACTGAGGTCGCCGCCGCGGCGCTGCAAAAATCCCTCCAGCACAGGGAAGAGCTCAAATACCTGGGGGTCGATGTGGCGATGGTGACGCAGGCCGCCAGGCAGGGCCTCCAAACCCAGAAGCAGGTTTTCCTTAACGCTCAACTGGGGGATTATTTCCCTGCCCTGGGGCACGTAGGCAATACCAGAACGGGCCCTTTGATGGGGGGCCAAATCTTTTAATTCCTTGGCCTCAAATCGAACGTTGCCGCTGCGCTGTTGCAACAGGCCAATAATTGTTTTCAATAAGGTTGTTTTACCAACACCATTGCGACCAATTAAACAAACCATCTGGCCCGGTTGCACATTTAGATCAACATTTCGCAGGATATGGCTCTCACCATAATAAACATTTAATGCATGTACATCAAGAACAGGCATGGAGCTAGTTGTCATGGTTAATCCTCCTCACGGCCGAGATAAACATCAATAACCCTGGGATCGGCTTGCACCTGATCCATGGGACCCTCACACAGCACATGACCCTCATGCAAAACAGTAACCGGTGCCTGCAGATCACGAATGAAGTCCATGTCGTGTTCAATCACTAGCACCGTGTGGCTGCCACTCAGCTCCCTTAATAATGCCGCTGTGTGAATAGTTTCCTCATCACTTAAACCAGCCACCGGTTCATCAACCAATAGCAATTCTGGGTCTTGGGCCACCAGCATTGCTATCTCAAGCCATTGTTTTTGGCCATGGGATAAACCCCCGGCCAATTGCTGATCATGGGCCCCAAGCCCAACCAAAAGCAGCAGCTGTTGCACCCTCTCACGCAACTCAATTGTTAGTGGCTTTAGCAACAACTTTAGGGGGGAGGAACCCTTGGCAACTGCCAATTCAAGATTGCGCCTACAGGTGAGCTTTTCAAATACCCTTGGCGTTTGAAACTTACGGCCAATGCCGAGGCGGGCGATGTGATGTTCAGGCTTACCAATTAATGGCTTGCCCTTGAATAAAACCTCGCCGCTACTGGGGCGCACCTTGCCTGTAATCACATCAAGAAACGTGGTTTTACCAGCGCCATTAGGGCCAATAACAGCCCTTAATTCACCAGCTTCTAATTTTAAATCAAGTTTATTTAAGGCAAGAAAGCCATCAAAACTTACCGTAACCGCCTGCAGCTCAAGAATAGGCGTCATGGTTTAAGCTCCGGATCTAAATCAAGGGAGGGATAGGTAGCTGCCTTTGGGGCGCGGCCTAGCATTGCAAGCAAATGATTCGGCCCACCATTACGCCACCAGCCCACCAAACCATCTGGCAGGGCAGTAACAACTAAAAGGAATAGTGCCCCTTGAATAAATAACCAAGTTTCAGGCAACTGTTCACTAATCAAGCTCTTAGCAAAATTGATCAGCAAGGCACCTAAAATTGCACCAACCAGAGTGCCGCGGCCGCCCACAGCAACCCAAATCACCATTTCAATAGAAAATGGTACCGCCATAAATTGAGGCGAAACAATACCCGATTGCACCGTATAGAGCGCCCCACTAATGCCTGCCAGGGCACCAGCAATAACAAATACAAACGTTTTATAAGCGGTGGGATTGTAGCCGGTAAATCTAAGCCGCTGTTCATCATCCCTCAAGGCAATTAAAGCATCACCAAAGCGGCCACGAATCAACCATTTGCACAATAACCAAGCCAGAAATAACACGAGCACAGTTAGTAAATATAAATTACGCTGCATGCCGTCGCTGCCAACTAATTCACCAAGGAAGCGGGCGGTGTCTGTTTTTAGGCCATTTGTGCCATTGATTAAACGCTGTTGACCATTAAAAAAATTGTAGAAAACCAGCAGTGCAGCTTGGGTGAGGATTGAGAAGTAAACCCCCTTGATGCGATTACGAAACACTAAAAATCCCAATATTCCTGCCACCATTGCAGGGATTACCCAAATGGCAAAAAATGTAAAAATTCCGGAGTTAAATGGCTGCCAAAAGGCTGGCATCGTTTTCACACCATATAAACCAAAGAATTCAGGCAATTCACCAGGGGAAAGGTTTTGCAGTTGCAGGTGCATTCCCAAGGCATAACCACCTAGGGCAAAGAAGATTCCCTGGCCAAGGCTTAGTAAGCCCGTGTAGCCCCAAATCAAATCAATACCCAAAGCCACAATGCCAAGGGATAGAAACCGGCCCAGTAAATTGAGTCGAAACGGCGGCAGTAAAAGCGGCAGAATTAAAGCAATGCAAACAAAAATAAGAAAAGGCAAATAACGAAAAATCAACTTTCTAGGCATTGATGTATTAACTAAATTCATCACCTATACCTCCACCATGCGTCCCCGGGGTGGGAATAACCCGGCCGGACGGAACTGCAGGAATACAACAATCAAGGCAAATACCAGCACCTTTGCCATCGAAGTTGTGGCAAAAAAAGTAATAAGTTCATTTAAAGCTGCGGGCATGGTGGGCCAAACCAGCAGGAGGGAACCAGAGCCCAACACATAACTAAGCACCCCAATGCCAAGGGCCGCCAGCACAGTGCCCAGCAGTTTGCCAACACCACCCAGCACCACCACCATGAAGCAGTCAACGATGTAATTACCACCAAGATTGGGGCCAACTGAACCCAATAGGGTTACAGCAACTCCTGCCACACCGGCCAAACCTGATCCCACCAAAAAAGTGAGGGCATCCACGGTTTCAGTGGGGATACCCAAGCAGTTGCTCATCGAACGATTTTGGGTAACGGCTCGAATCCGAATACCCCATACGCTTTTTTGTAAAAACCAATTCACTGAAACCAGGGCAATAATAGTTAGGCCAATAATAAATAATCTCGCCACGGGCATATTTACAGAGCCGATATCAATAGAACCACGCAACCATTGGGGCGCTGTAACATCAATATTTCTTGCGCTAAACCAGGCTTGATCTAATACCCTAACGCTGCCAAGTGAAGCAGCTAAGCCAATACCTATGGCTGCAGCTAATAACCAATTAATAAAATTAAGCAGCGGTGCCCAACGCTGCTGCCACCAATGGCCTGGCAGAAAGCGAGGCACAAATAGGCCTAGGGCCACTGAGAGCAACAAGCCAAGGGCAAAGGCAGTTGATACCGATCTCACAAACTGTTGCAGAATCAAACTCACCCCCCATGTGGCAAGCAAAGTTTCTAGGGCCCTGCCATAAAGCCTGCGTATTACAGTTGCCTCTAGCAATAAACCAGCTAAACCACTAACTAAAAATGCCAAGGGTATTGAAATTAATATATAAATCGGAAACAAGCCTTCCAAAGGGCCTGTTTTTAAAAGATTTTGCACCACAAATGTGGTGTAGGCCCCAAGCATCATTAATTCACCATGGGCCATGTTGATAACACCCATCAAACCAAACACCACAGCTAAACCAAGGGCTGCTAACACTAAAACCGAGCCAATTGCCAAACCATTAAAAAGGGTGTCGAGAAATAGATTCATACCAGCTCAAAAAAACAAAAAAAGCATTTAATCAAAACCATGAAAAAAAGAGGGGGCGCATACCCCCTCTCTTTCAATTTATTTAGTGATCACATCTTGTACTTACCGGCATCAGGGCGCTTCTGTGTCCAGTCGCAGGTGAAACCTTTGGTTTCAGGAACATATTGGTTCCAGGCCACTGGTTTTTTGAAGCCCTGGTTTTCGAGAATCTTAAACATGCCATCCTTTTGCACCTCACCGATCAGCACCAGCTTCTCAACGTGGTGATTAGGTTGAACTGTTACTTTGCCCTCCGGCGCATTGAAGCTAACGCCAACCAAGGCTTCACGAACCTTGTTGTCGTCTACACTCTTGGCCTTTTCGGCAGCTGCCGCCCAGAGATAAACCATCATGTAAGCGGCTTCTGCGGGATCGTTTGTAACCCGCTTATCACCATATTTGGCTTTGAAATCAGCTGTGAACTTCTTGGAAGCCGGTGTATCTAGGCTCTGGAAATAATTCCAGGCAGCAAATGTGCCCTCTAGATATTCGGGGCCAATGGCGGCAATCTCCTCTTCTGCAATCGAGAAGCTCATAATGGAATAACCATTGGCAGGAGTTATGCCAGCAGCCTTCATTTGCTTGAAGAATGCAACATTACTGTCGCCATTCAAGGTGTTTACAATCACACCACCCTTGGGTAATGCCTGTTTAATTTTAGCAATGATTGGGGCCACTTCAGTGTTACCCAAGGGCAGATAATCCTCCCCCACCAACTTGCCGCCTTTAGCTTTCAACTGCTCCTTAATGATAGTGTTAGCCGTGCGGGGATACACGTAATCAGAACCCACCAAGAAGAAGTTTTTACCTTTGTTTTTCAGGAGCCAATCAACGGCTGGTTCAGCCTGTTGATTTGGAGTAGCACCGCTATAGAAGATGTTTTTGGAACACTCCTGACCCTCGTATTGAATTGGGTAGAAGAGGAGGTGATCCTTGGCTTCATAAACCGGTAGCATCGCCTTGCGGCTGGCGGAAGTCCAACCGCCAAATACAACGGCAACCTTATCTTGATCGATAAGCTTCTTAGATTTTTCAGCAAAGGTGGGCCAATCGGAGGCGCCATCTTCCTCAACTGGAACGATCTTTAATTTTTTACCATCGATAACAACACCACCTTTGGCATTGATCTCATCAATAGCCATTAATTCAGCTTCAGCCACCGTATTTTCAGAGATGGCCATGGTGCCACTGCGGGAGTGCAGAATGCCCACCTTTACCTCACCGTCAAATCCCCCTTCAGCCTTTTTTTCACCACTGCAAGAAACAACCGAAAGGCTGGTGATCAAAGCTGTTGTGCCGCCTAGGGCACGAACAAAAAGCTTGTTAGAGCGAAAGGACGCCATGCAAAAACTCCAAGTTTTGACCCGCGATGCGGCGGTGTACGTCTTGGAACTTATGGCTAGGCGGGGGAAGCGGTTGTAGCGATTGAAACCCTCCTAAGAGTTTGGTAGCTGTTGCAACAGGAATTGCTCCACTTGCTCAATGCCCTCACCTGTTTTTAGGTTGGTAAAACACCAGGGCCTTGCAGCACGCATGCGTTCGGTGTCGCTATTCATCAAAGCAAGATCGGCGCCCACCATAGCTGCCAGATCGATCTTATTTATCACCAACAAATCTGAACGGGTAATACCGGGCCCTCCCTTGCGGGGGATTTTATCGCCGGCGGCCACATCGATCACATAAACACAAAGATCCACTAATTCGGGGCTAAAGCTGGCAGCAAGGTTGTCGCCACCGCTTTCCACCAGCACTAAATCAAGATCTGGGAAAGCCCGCTCTAATTCCTCAACCGCTGCCCGGTTGATCGAGCAATCCTCCCGAATCGCCGTGTGGGGACAGCCTCCGGTTTCCACACCACGGATTCTCTCAGGGGCCAAGGCACCCACCCGCGTTAAAAACTGGGCATCTTCTTGGGTGTAGATGTCGTTGGTAACAACTGCAATTTGCAGCCGTTCCCGCAAACGCTTGCATAGGGCTTCCACCAGGGCTGTTTTGCCGCAGCCCACCGGCCCAGCCACCCCAACCCGCAAACGACTCATCCAACCACTTTATTTGCCCGTTGTAGCAATGGCTCAGACAGGGTTACATCAATTGCTTTTGCTGTGGTGCGATTGAGCAGCAGTTCGGTTTTTGTGAGTGGTTCAAACGCCATTTTCGCTGGTGATTCGCCTTTCAATACCCGCACGGCCAATTCACCAGCTGCAAAACCATCGTCGTAATAACTCCAACCGATCACCCCTAAACAACCGGGCAGATCAATATCAGGGGGATCTACGGAATAAACGGGGATTTTGCGTTCCAGCCCCACTTTGCAGATCGAACTAAAGGCTTGGATTGTGGCGTAATCACCAATTTTCACAAAAGCACCAACCTTGTCTTCCGCCAGCGCTTGAGCTGCTTGCAACACCTCACCGGAATTAGCAACGGGCTGGGTTTCCACGCGAATGCCGCGACGGGCTGCCTCCTGTAGCAGCACTTTGGCTTCAAATTCGGAATTGGGCTCCCCTGGGTTGTAGATCAAGCCAACGGTGCTCAAATTTGGATCCACTTCACGGGCAAGATCTAACTCTTTACCCACTGGGTTGGTGCCAATGGTGCCCACCACATTTGGCTTGTGTTGGCCCACACCACCAGGGGGTGTGCCAGCTCCCGCACCCCAAGGATTGGAGCAGTAGCAAAACACCACCGGCAAGGTAGCTGGGGCCACCTGCATGGCAGCCTGCAGTGGTGGCGTGCCAATTGCCAGGAATAGATCTACCGGTGCACCCACGAATTGTTTAGCCACCAAAGTGGTGTTAGCCAATTCACCGGCTGCATCTTTTTGAATCACATTGAGGGATTTACCCTCCACATAACCGGCCTTTGCAAGGGCAGCCATGAAACCCTTGCGCACTGAATTGGGCGGTGCCGCATCAATGAATTGCAGCATGCCAATGGTGGGACCATTAACCCGCTTATTTCCACCAATTTGAGAACAGGCAGCCAGTAGCACTGTTCCACCTAAGCCAGCTCCGGCCAGCCCTAAAAATGCACGACGATCCATTCCCATCAATCAAACATCGGATAGCTGCACTTTGGCGGAGCCATAAAGTTCCCGCAAGTTGGCAACGCTGAGGGCTGCTTTTTCGTCGCCGCTCCAATCGCCCACCACCTGGCCTTCATGGAGCATCAAAAGGCGATCGCCGTGGCTTAGGGCCTGCTCCAAACTATGGGTAACCATCAAGGTGGTGGTACCCAAGCTCCGCACTAACCGCTCCGTTAATTGCATAACTAGGGTCTCCGCCTTGGGATCTAGGGCAGCGGTGTGTTCATCAAGCAACAGCAGCTGCGGTTCCGCCAAGGTGGCCATCACCAAGCTGATCGTTTGTCGCTGGCCGCCAGATAGTTGACCAATAGGTGTATTCACCCGATCGGCAAGGGGTAAGCCAAGGCTTTCCAACAGCTCTTGGTAACGGCGCAGGTCGACTTGATTGGGATGGATGCCGAGCAGGCTTTGCAAACGAAATGGGGAACGGCGGCGCGATTCAGCCAAGCGCAGATTTTCAGCGATGCTGAGGCCAGGAGCTGTGCCATCTAACGGATTTTGCATCACACGACCAATCCAGCGGGCCCGGCGGTAATCGCTCAGCTTTTGTAGGGAGCGCTCCCCCAATTTCAAGCTGCCGGCCTGGGCGGGAAGGGTGCCAGCCACCAAATTGAGCAGGGTCGACTTACCGGAGCCATTGCTGCCGATTACCACCAGGAATTGAGCCGTGGGGCACTGCAGGTTGAAATCCTTGAAAAGCTGACGCCAACCACCACCGGGTTGGCTGTGGCCCCAGGCCAAACCTTCAATATGCAAACTCATACCCGCCGGCCCCCATCGGCAAGGCCCGGTAAACGCAGCCGGCCAAGCGTTAAGGCGCCAAGCAGCAGTAGAGCTGTTACCAGCTTTAAATCCACCGGCTCCAAGCCCAATTGCAAGGCAATTGCAATCATCGAACGAAACAGGATTGAGCCCAGCACCACAGCAGCAAGGGCCATGGGAATAGTGCGCGGCCTGCAAATCGATTCACCAACAATCACAGCCCCAAGGCCAAGGATTAAGGAACCAAGCCCCATGGTTACATCGGCAAAACCCTGATAGAAGGCAACTAATCCACCGGCCAGGGCCACCAAACCATTTGCTAAAGCAATGCCGATGGTTAGGCCCTTGGCACCACTAACACCATTGGCCCGAGCCATGGTGGGGTTATTACCAAGGGCCCTCAAAGCAAGCCCTAAATCTGTGGCAAGCAATAGGGCAAGCAAAGCGATTAAGCCCAGCGCCACCAAGCTCAGGGCAAAGGCCCAATCGGCATCGCTATCAAGGCCAAAATCCAAACCGATCAAAGGGATATTTGATCTATCCATCAAACGCAGGGTGATCGAGTAGAGCCCTGTGCTGGTGAGGATGCCGGCAAACAAATCGTTAACGCCAAGGCGGGTGTGAATCAAGGCGGTAACGCAGCCGGCTAAGGCCCCACTGAGCACTGCCGCAATTAGGGCAACAGCGGGATTGATGTTGTTAGTGATAAGTACTGCTGCCATGCCACCACCTAGGGCAAAGGAGCCGTCTACGGTGATATCAGCGAAATTGAGTACCCGCAGGGTGAGGTAAACGCCAAGGGCAAGGCCGGCATAGGCAAGGCCCTGGTTGTAAGCACCAAGCCAAAGTGAAAACATTTCCATCAGCTTCTAAACCCCATTGTGCTGCCCCTAACCCCAATTGTTTGATTTCAGCGCGATCGACCCCCTAACGCTTGCAGCCTTAATCGCTTGCGGCCTTGCGGGGGGATTCATCAACACGATTGCCGCCAGTGGTGCCACCGTTACCTTGCCCACCATGATCAGCCTGGGGCTGGCGCCAGGGCTTGCTAATGGCACCAACCGGTTAGCGGCTGTTGCTGGTTTAGCCACTGCCACCTGGCGCTTTCAGCAGGCTGGTGCAATCCCTTGGAAATTAACCCTGAAGGCCACAGCGCCAATGGTGATCGGTGCCAGCATTGGCGCCTTTGGGGCAACCGCCTTAGCCGATCGCTGGATCAGCTTGGCCGTGGCTATTTCACTGATGTTTGTGTTAATCACCCTGATCACTAAGCCAACAGAGCTCCTAAAAGAAGAGCCCGTGATTGCAAATAACCAAACCATGGAGTTGGGACCCCTTTTTTATGGCCTAATGGCCCTAACAGGGCTGTGGGCCGGTTTTATCTCCCTGGGTTCTGGGGTGATGACATTACTGGTGCTAGTGCTAGCCGGCAAAATACCGCTAAAAACAGCAAATATCCTCAAATGTTTTGTGAGGTTAAGTTCAAGTTTAGTGGCATTAGTGATATTTGGTTTACGCGGTGATATCAATTGGCTTTGGGCCTTACCGCTATCGCTATCGAGCATGGTTGGGGCAAATTTAGCTGCAAAACTGGCCTTGGGCAGCCAGGCAAACCAATGGATCTTCCGCTCTTTAATTGTGGTGGTGTGTTTAGAAGCGGGCAGTTTTTTATGGCGGCTTAATCCAGGCCTGCCGGCCTAGCGCTCTGGAGAAGCGGCAGCCGCTGGCATCAAAGGCAGGCTAACCTTGCCCAAAGCAGTTCAAACGGGCGCTAGCCAGTGGCCATAATTAATGCGGAGGAGTTAAGCAAAACCTATCGAATTAGCGAAAAGCAACCGGGATTTACCGGAACATTGCGGCATTTAGTGCAACGCAAACACCGCGAGATAACTGCGGTAAATAAAATTAGTTTTTGCATTGAACCGGGCGAGATTGTTGGTTTTCTTGGCCCAAATGGGGCAGGAAAAACAACAACTTTGAAAATGCTCACCGGCCTAATTCATCCCACTAGTGGCATACTCTCAGTGGCTGGCCATAAACCATGGCAACGAAGAGCACGATTTTTAAGCCAGATCACCCTGGTGATGGGTAATAGACAACAATTGCTGTGGGATCTTCCAGCTCTTGATTCATTAAAAGTTAACGCGGCTGTTTACGGCATCCCAGAAAAAGAAGCGCAGCGCCGTATAAATGAACTTGCGGAAATGTTAGAACTTGGCGAAGAGCTGCTAAGGCCATTGCGAAAATTGTCGCTGGGTCAGAGAATGAAAACGGAATTACTTGCAGCGTTACTACATCAACCAGCTGTGCTATTTCTTGATGAACCAACCCTGGGCTTAGATGTAAATGCCCAAGTGCGGGTTAGGGAATTCCTGGCTGATTACAACAAACAAACGGGGGCAACAATGCTGCTCACAAGCCACTACATGGGTGATATCACCACCCTATGCCCACGGGTATTACTGATCCATCAAGGTGAATTGTTTCATGATGGTTCGCTCAGCGAACTAACCCAAAAGCTTGCCCCCTGCAGCCAAGTGCGCATGGAACTAAGCAAAATTCATAGCCTTGGGGATTTCCGCGGCTACGGCGATATTCACTTCCTGGAGGGTCACCAGGTGCAGCTGTTAATACCTCGCGCTGAACTATCAGAACGGGTAGCAGCATTACTAAAGCGTTTTGAAGTGGTAGACCTAGAAGTGAGTGCCCCGCCGATAGAGGAATTGATTGGCGGCCTATTTCGCAATAGGGATAAATTATGAGATGGGCATGGCGGGTAGCTCGGGCGCTGATAACAAGCCAATACGCCCTGATGCTGGAATATCGAGCAGAAATTATCCTCTGGGCACTTTCAGGGGTGCTGCCTTTGATAATGCTGGGGGTGTGGAGCGGCTCCGGCGCAGCTAATGCTGCGGGCATATCAGCGCAGCAGCTGAGTCGCTATTTTCTTGCTGCTTTTGTAGTGAGGCAATTTACGGTGGTGTGGTTGATAAATGTATTTGAAGAAGATGCTCTGCAAGGCAGATTATCACCTTTTTTACTGCAGC
>MWMJ01000041.1:0-12600 GCA_002151525.1 Synechococcus sp. Lanier
AACCTGGAAAAGGCGATGCAGGAGGCCCAACGCCTAGACATGCTCGGTTTGGTTGCTGATGTGGTGGGACAAGCGCAGCAATTGGAACAGGCAGTGCTCAAGCTCCACACCAGCTGGCGGCGGCTCGGCGGTTTACACGAACGGCTGTGGCTTGAAAGCGGCAGTAGCACCCCCTATCTGCGCAGCCTCCTGCAGGGTTTGGAAAGCCTTAGTGGCTCAAACCTGAGGGTTTCCCTTGGTGAGCTGGCCGGTGGCAAAAAACTGCGGTTGCAATTGGTAGAGGAAGCCGCAGATCAATTGGAAGCACCTCCAATGCCCTAGGGCCTTGCCTGGCCATAACCAGCCGGTATGGTCCGCCGGTGAGCACTTTTAAAGCAGAAAACCCAAGCGAGTTAGCCCCTGAGGGGGATCGGTTGCTTGAATCCCTTCGCAATAATTTTGGCCATAGGCATTTCCGACCCGGCCAGCGAGAGGTGGTGGAAGCGCTTTTGATGGGCCGCGATTGCCTTGCTGTGTTACCCACAGGGGCGGGTAAATCCCTCTGTTATCAATTGCCCGCTTTGGTGCGCCAGGGCCTTGTGCTGGTGATTTCACCCCTGGTGGCTTTGATGCAGGATCAAGTTGCCCAGATGCAGCGCAGGGGCATTGCCGCCGCTTGCCTGCACGGGGGATTGAGCCCGGAGCAGCATCAACAATTACAGCTGCAATTGCAGCAACGCCAATTAAGGCTTCTTTATTTGGCGCCCGAACGCCTGAAGGGAGAAGCCTGCAGGCGCATGTTGGAGGAGCTCATCTACCAGGGCCAGCTGGTGGCGATTGCAGTGGATGAAGCCCATTGCATCAGCGCCTGGGGCCATGATTTTCGACCCGACTATCGCCGGCTTGGCCAGTTGCGGCGCCTCTGCCCAGGGGTGCCTTTGGTGGCCTTGAGCGCCACGGCCCCGGCGCGGGTGCGGGCAGATGTAATTCGTTTATTGGAATTGAAACGGCCTTTGATCCAAGTGCGTTCTGCCCGCAGGCCAAATCTTGCCTACCGGATGTTGTGGCGCCCAGAGGATCCATTGGCTTTTGTGCTTGATGCGGCTAGGGCGGCCCGCGGTGCGGTGCTGATCTACACCCGCACCCGCAGGGGGGTGGAACGCTGGGCGAACCTGTTGCGCAATGCAGAAATGCCAGCTTTGGCGTACCACGCCGGCATGGACGCTGAAAGTAGGTTGCTGGCCCTGCAACAGTTTCAGCAGGAACCCCGGCCGGTGCTAGTGGCCACCGTTGCTTTTGGTATGGGGGTTGATAGGCCTGATGTGGGCTTGGTTTTACATCTGGAGCTCCCCTCTAGCCCAGAGGGTTATCTGCAGGAATCGGGCCGGGCTGGCCGGGATGGCAAACCGGCTGAAGTGGTGGTTCTATATCGCGATGGCGACCGCAGCAGCCTGGCCTGGGCCATCAATGCAGCCAAGGATCCAGAGAGTAAGTTGCGCAGCCGCCAGGCCCAAACCCAATTGAGGCTGATGGAATCCGTGGCAGAGGGGGCCAGTTGTCGTCAACAGGCTTTATTGGCGGCCGTGGGGGAATTGGCCCCCACCTGCGGGAAATGCGATCGCTGCCTTAAGCCCTTAACCCTCATTAACAACGCCGCAGCTGCGATCGAATTACTAAAGCGTTTAGCCCTGGCAACAAAGGGCTTGGATGCGGTTGGCTTGGCGGCTGAATTTGCTAGCGATGATCAGCCTGCTGCCCTATGGCGCTGGCACCTGCGGCGCCTGGTGGAGCTGGAGTTGCTGTGCGAAAGCGGCTCCGGGAAGCATGTGTATCTCACGGAAGCTGGCGAGCAGTTACTGCGGCAGCCCAGGCCTTTGATTTGGCCTGAGCCACCGGTTCAACTATGGGATCAACCCTTTTGTAAGGAGGTGTCGCGGCAAACGGCACCAACCAGTTCTTTCTCAAATTCTTGCGAGGGGGCTTCCCAAGCTTTCCAGGCTCCAGCTGGCCCGGTTACGTTGAGTTTTTTAGCACCGCAATTAACGGCCACATAAAGGGGTTGCCCCTCTTTATTGATACTTGGTGCTACAAGGCTGCCAGCCATGGTGCGCCAGTTTTTCCAATCCACCTGCAAAGGCCCGTATTGGCGCCAGTCGGGGGTTGCTGATTTCTTGGCAAGCAGCAACGGAGTTGCTGGTTTTGTTTCTACTGGTTTAACAACAACTGGATTTGCCTCCACTGATTTTGCCTCCACTGGTTTAACAACAACCGGTTTTGTTTCTTGGGATTTCACTGCAATGGGTTTTGCCTGCGCTGGCAGTTTTAAGGCGGTGCCAATTTTTACTTTGTTTGGATCCTCGATGCTGTTGATGCTTATTAGGGTTGCGATCGGAACGCCATAAAGGCGTGAGATGGCGCTAAGGGTTTCTTTTGGCTGCACCACGTGAACGGGTTCCTCTGCCCGCAGGGGCAAGGCGGCAACCAGCAGCAGCAGGGCCAACAGGGGGGCTCGCATGGCTTGTGAAAGGAGGTGAAAGGGTTAGTGGCCGCACCTTAAAGAGCCTGGCGAGAAGCGCCAGTCCCCCTTGCAGTTGTTTAACCAAGAAAATGGCGCAGCCAGCTAAGACGACTGCCGTAAGGGGGGTAGCGAAAAGGTAGATCGAGTTGGAAGGGGCGTTGCAACACCGATCGTTGCTGGGAAAAGGTTTCAAATCCGCTGCGGCCATTGCCGTAACCCATGCCGCTTGCCCCCACCCCACCAAAGGGAAGGCTGGCGATGCCGGCTTGCAAGATCACATCGTTAAAAACCACGCCGCCCGATTGGCTGCTTTTCAGCACTTCTGCCTGAGCCTTGCCACTGCGGCTAAATAAATAAATTGCCAGGGGCTGGGGCCCTTGGTTCAGCTTTGAAAGGGCGGCATCTAGATCGGCCACCTCTAGCAGTGGGAGCAATGGCCCAAAAATTTCTGCCTGCATCAAGGGATGGTTTTCGCAGCAGGTCACAAGGGTGGGTGCGAAATAAAGATGTTGGCGATCCCTCTCACCACCGCAGATCAGTTCAGCGCCCTCCAACAGGGCTGAAAGGCGATCAAATTGGCGTTGGTTAACAACCCGGCCATAGCTGCTTGAAAGGCTGGGATCAGGGCCAAAAAATGCTGCTATGGCAGCGGTTATTGCCTTTTCCAGCGATTTTCTAAGGCCTGGTGTTACCAACACGTGATCGGGCGCAACGCAACTTTGCCCGGCATTAAAAAATTTGCCCCAAGCAATCCGTTTGGCACTCACTTCAAGATCGGCGTCATCAAGAACGATGCAAGGGTTTTTGCCCCCGAGTTCAAGCGTTACTGGAATCAATTGGGCCGCGGCTGCCTTAAGCACCTGGCGCCCCGCTTCAGCGCCGCCAATGAAAAAAACATGGTTGAAAGGCAGTTTTAGTAAGGCTTGGGCCGCATCTATACCCCCCTGAACAACAGTTGCAACGGTGGCATCAAAGTATTCAGCCACCAGCTGAGCCAGCAGTGCTCCCACATGGGGTGCCAATTCCGATGGCTTCAGCACTGCGGTATTACCGGCAGCTAGGGCAGATACCAGGGGTTTCAGCAGCAACATCAGCGGATAGTTCCAGGGGGCAATCACCAGAACACAGCCCAGGGGTTGCGGTTGAACCCAAGCCCGCCCCGGCTGATAAACCAATGGCAATTGCATTGGTTTTGGCGCCATCCAACGGCGCAGTTGTTGTTTCGCCAAGTTCAGCTCATCCCGCACGATTGAAATTTCGAGGTAGGCCTCGAATTCCGGTTTGCCCAAATCGGCGGCCAAGGCAGCCATTAGCTGCTCTTCGTGGCCTGTGAGCAAGAGGCGTAAACGCTCTAGTTGCCCCAGTCGCCAAGCCAAGGAGCGGCTATGGCCCTGGGTAACCAGCAACCGCATCGGAGCGATTTGAACGGTTTGAACAGCCATGGGGAAGGGATGCGCTTAACGTTTGAAAAAATTTTTTGAGATGGCTGTGAAAAGTTGCTTAAAGGCCCCTTGGGCAATTCTGCTCACTGGCTTAACCCTCGCCCTGGCAGGCTGCGGCGGTTCTGGGGAAGGGGTTGGCGGCGGGCGTTTAGATGCGATTAAAGCGCGGGGCAGCCTCACCTGTGGTGTAGACGGCAAACTGCCAGGATTTAGCTATCAAAATAATTCCGGTAAATACGTTGGTATCGATGTGGATGTATGCCGTGCACTTGCAGCTGCATTGTTTAATGACCCTAACAAAGTTGAGTATCGAGAACTAACTTCTAGCGAGCGCTTTACAGCCCTTGCCAGTGGAGAGGTTGATGTGTTGTCACGCAATACCACCCGCACCCTTAGCAGGGATGCCAAAGGTGGAAATGGCCTGGAATTTGCACCAACAATCTTTTTTGATGGCCAGGGGGTGATGGTGCCATTAGCCAGTGGCATAACAAAACTAAAGGATTTAGCTGGTAAAACAATTTGCGTTGAAAATGGCACCACCACTGAGTTGAATCTGGCCGATCGTTTCCGCGAGCTTGGCGTGCCGTATACCCCAGTTAAATATCAAACCGGTGATCAAACCTATGGTGCTTATCTGCAAGGAAGATGCGCGGCTGTAACCAGTGATCGCTCTCAATTAGCCGCAAAAAAAACCAGCTTTCCCGATCCGGCTGCCCATACGTTGCTTCCCGATGTACTTAGTAAGGAGCCTTTGAGCCCTGTAACTGTAAACAACGATTCCGGCCTCAGCGATGCCCTGCGCTGGGTGATATTTGCCACTATGCAGGCGGAGGAATCAGGTATTGATTCAAATAATCTCAAGCAGAAGTTAGCCTTTGCTAAGGCCAATCCAAATCAGGCTGATCTACGTCGTTTTCTTGGTGTGGAGGGCGACCTGGGCAAACAGTTGGGGCTAAGCGCAGATTTTGTGCCAAGGGTTATTGCCAGTGTTGGCAACTATGGTGAGATTTATGAACGTAATGTAGGAAAAGCTTCACGGCTGAAGCTGGAGCGGGGATTGAATAATTCCTATAAAAATGGTGGCTTGATCTATTCACCACCCTTCCGTTGAGTTAGTGGTGAGTTTTCCTGCAATGCCTGTGCCATGGTGGCGTGATAATCGCAAGTTGGGCTGGTTGATCCAGCTTGTAGCAGGTTTATTTATATTGTTTGCAATTGCTCTGTTGCTGGGCAATTTAGAGCGCAATCTCGCCCGCGCTGGCTTACAGCTCACCCTTGGCTGGTTAAATCAACCAGCAGGTTTTGATATTGCTGAAACTCTTTTGCCCTATCGGGCAAGCGATAGCTATGGCAGCGCCCTGTTGGCTGGTTTTATTAATACTTTGCGGGTTGTAGTTTCCGGTTTAGTGCTTGCCACTGCCCTCGGTGTAGCTGTTGGTGCCGCCAGCTTTAGTGGCAACCCATTACTACGCGGCCTCACCAGAGTTTACGTGGAGTTGATTCGCAATATCCCCTTGTTGTTGCAATTGGTATTTTGGTATTTTGCCGTTTTTCTTAGCCTGCCTTCTGCTGATCAAGCCCTGCATTTACCAGGTATGCAGCTTGCTAAGAGCGGAATTTATCTATTTGGTGCAGATTTAGTTAACGGAGAATTAGTAGGGGGGGTGAGGCTTTCTTTGGAGCTGGCCGCTCTGTTAACGGGTCTTGTTATTTATTCTGCTGCGTTTATTGCAGAGGTGGTGCGCGGTGGAATTGCCTCCGTGCCCCTTGGGCAATGGGAGGCTGCGAAATCCTTGGGTTTAAAGCCTTTGCAAATTTTGCGCCTTGTGGTGCTTCCCCAGGCCTTGCGGGTGATAGTTCCGGGGCTTAATAGTCAATATATTTCACTGGCCAAAAATTCATCATTGGCTGTTGCAATTGGCTATCCAGATCTTTATGCTGTTGCTGAAACTACCCTGAATCAAACCGGCCGCGGCATCGAGGTTTTTCTGTTGTTATTAGTGGTTTATTTAATGCTTGATTTAGTGATTTCAGTTGTGATGAATGCCATCGATCGTTTGGTGAGGCTGCAGGAAAGATGAAGCGGGTAACCATAAGCCTGAGGCGTCAATTATTTGCCACGCCCGCCGATGGCATCATCACCGTTGGTTTGCTCGCTCTGCTTTCGTGGGCCGGCTTTGGTGTGCTGAATTGGGCAATCAATAGTGCCCAGTGGTTAGTGGTGCGCGCCAATGCCGCGGCCCTCACCATCGGCCGTTATCCAGAGGCTCAGGAATGGCGCCTTTGGTTGCTTTTGGGCATGCTCACAAGTTTGGCTGGCCTTAGTTGGGGGCGGCTGCGGGGCGCCAGCGGCTGGCCCCTTAATGATCGAATCGCCGTTTGTTTGTTGCTGGCACTCACGCTAGGGGTGCCGCCCCTGCTGGCATTTGGGCCCTTAAACCAAATGCGCTTGCTGTTTTTGCTATTGATTTTGTTGCTTGGGCGGCTGGCATTTAGCCATCGGTTTAGCCAAGTTTTAAGCAAGCGTTTTGGTGATTGGTGGGCCTTGATTTGGGGCGTGGCTTATGTGTTTGGTTTGTGGTTAATAGCCGGGGGGCTGGGGCTGCAAGCGGTGCGGCCAAGTGATTGGGGTGGCTTGCTGTTCACCTTAATAATCACCAGCCTCACCCTATTGCTCGCCTTGCCTTTGGGGGTAATCCTCGCGCTTGGGCGTCGCAGTTCTTTGCCCCTATTTCGCTACATAAGCGTTGGAATCATTGAATTAATTCGAGGCGCACCATTAATAACATTGTTGTTTCTTGGCCAAAACTTAGTTGGTTTTCTTGCCCCCAATGGCCTTGCCCCTGATCGGGTGTGGCGTGCAACAGGGGTATTAACTGTTTTTGCCGCCGCCTATTTGGCGGAGGCTATCCGCGGTGGCTTAAATGCGATTCCCCGCGGTCAATTTGAAGCGGCCCGCTCCCTTGGGCTATCCAGTGTTAACACCATGGCGCTGGTGGTGATGCCCCAGGCATTAAAAGTGGCGCTACCTGCGATGGGAGGCCAATGCATCTCCCTGCTGCAAGACACAACCTTGCTTTCAATTATTGGCCTATTCGACCTCTTAGGCATGGCCCGCAGCGTTCTGGCCAATCCAGATTGGTTGGGGCGTTATGCGGAGGTTTATTTGCTCTTGGCAGTGCTCTACTGGTGTTCCTGTGCGGCATTGTCTTTAGGTAGCCGCGCTTTGGAAAAACGGCTTGCCTCCCCTGGCCTCCAATCCATTCCTAATCCCAATGAACGCAACTAAGCAATTAATGATTGAAGCCAAAGGGGTGCAGAAGTGGTACCCCAATGGTTTTCATGCCCTTAGGGGGGTTGATTTAGAGGTGCATCGCGGTGAAAAGGTGGTGATTATGGGCCCCTCTGGTTCTGGCAAAAGCACCTTTTTACGCACTTTTAATGCCTTAGAGGATTATCAAGAAGGCAAAGTTGTGGTAGACGGAATGGAACTTAATAACGACTTGCGCAATATCGATGCTGTGCGTAAAGAGGTGGGAATGGTATTTCAACAATTCAATCTTTTCCCCCATCTATCGGTGCTTGATAACTTGTTGCTGGCGCCTATTTGGGTGCGTAAGCGCAACCGCGTTGAGGTGGAGCAGCAGGCATTGGCCCTATTGGAGCGGGTTGGAATTGCTGAACAGGCCCATAAGTTCCCCGGACAGTTAAGTGGGGGCCAGCAGCAACGGGTAGCTATTGCAAGGGCCCTGTGCATGGAACCCCGCTTGATGTTGTTCGACGAACCCACCAGTTCTTTGGATCCTGAAAAGGTGAGGGAGGTTTTGGATGTGATGCGCCAACTGGCAATTGATGGCATGACGATGGTGGTGGTAACCCATGAGGTGGGTTTTGCCAGAGAGGTTGCAGATAGGGTGGTTTTGATGGATGAGGGCCGGGTGGTGGAGGTAGCGCCGCCGGATCAATTTTTTAACCATCCCGAACACGAGCGCAGCAAGCGCTTTTTGGCACAAATCCTCTAATGCAGCGTTATCTCAAGTATTTGGTTTTCCCTCTGGGCTGTTGCGCCATGGGCATTGCTTTGGTGCTTGGCATGGCGGGGCTGGAGGCGGCTTGGATCACCTTTGTGTTGTTGCTGTTGGAGATTTCCCTCTCCTTTGATAACGCAGTTGTTAATGCCAGGGTGCTGGATCAACTCACCGCAGGTCAACAACGATTTTTTCTTACCTGGGGATTGGTGATCCCTGTTTTTGGTGTGCGGTTTGCGGGACCCCTCGCTTTGGTGTGCCTTGCCGGTGGTGTGGGGGTTGGCGAAGCTCTTGATGCTGCCTTGCATAATCCGCAGCATTACAAGGAATTATTAGATCTTGCCGAACCAAGAATTTTGGCCTTTGGAGGTATGTTTTTGCTGATGGTATTTTTGCGCTATTTCTTTAATGAAGCTAAAACATTGCATTGGCTTAAGCCATTGGAACGTCGACTAAGTGCGGCGGGAAGGGTGGAGGCATTGGAGGTGGCATTGGCATTGATTTTATTACTGCTTTTAGTAGTTGCTCTGCCAGTGCGTTTGCATGCGGAGGTTTTAGTGGCAGGGGGGATTGGCTTGGTATTGCAATTATTAAGCACATCAATTGCTGAAGCCTTTGGCAGTGAGGAAGAAGCGGCAGGCCGTTTAGCAGCAGGCGGGGGGTTAGCAAGTTTGCTTTATTTAGAACTACTAGATGCCTCCTTTAGCTTGGATGGTACTATAGGTGCATTTGCGATTACTACTAATTTACCTTTAATTCTTACTGGCTTGGGTTTAGGGGCCCTGTTTATTCGCTCTTTAACGCTTATGTTGAGCCGTGAAAAAGCCCTAGATAGTTTGGTTTATTTAGAGCATGGTGCTCACTATGCCATCGGCGCCCTGGGGCTACTTATGTTAGCTGGAATTCTTTTAAAGCAATGGCATATTCATCTTCCTGAATGGCTGAGTGGTTTGATAGGTGTTGTTTTACTTCTAATGGCATTATTTGATTCTTTGCGCCTCCGCCGCAATATTTCAATTCAATAGAAATCCACTGGCCAGCCACCCCAGCCACCCCAACCAAAGCCGTCATAATCATTATTTATTCCCCAGTTTGGAGCATTCCAGCTGGATGGAGATTCATAGGGGCCAGGTCCCTTTGGCCCAGTGAGGCTGTTTATATTTAAGAAGGGTTCGGTTTGAACTTTGCACGGGCAAATGCAGCTCCCAGAGTTGCTTTGATAGCCAACTGTTGGTGGATTGCAAGCACAGCTACAGGCTTGGGCAATCAGGCTGAAGGCCAGTAAAAAGGTTTCCATATGCCGATTGTATAACTTTTAATCTTGAATAACTTTAATTTGAACTTAAAAGCCCTTGACGAGAATTGAACTCGTGACCTCTCCCTTACCAAGGGAGTGCTCTACCGCTGAGCTACAAGGGCGTGTGGATGGGCCGGGTTGGATTTGAACCAACGTAGGCAGAGCCAGCGGATTTACAGTCCGCCCCCATTAACCACTCGGGCACCGACCCGCACCACACCCAAAGAATTTACCAGCGCATCCTGCTGCCCATACGATCAGTAAAGAAACGCTGCTGCCATGCGGATCCTCGTGCTGCACGGACCAAATTTAAATCTGCTTGGTAGCCGAGAACCAGGCCTCTACGGCAGCCATAGCCTGGCGGAAATCAACGCTGAATTAAGCCAAAGGGCCCTGCTTCTTGGGGTTGAGCTCACTTGCTATCAAAGCAACCATGAGGGGGCATTGGTGGATCGCATCCAGCAGGCCAGTGGCGAGGCGGATGGCATCTTGATCAATGCCGGTGCCTATACCCACAGCTCAATTGCCCTGCGGGATGCGTTGCTGGCGGTGGGATTGCCCTTTGTGGAGCTGCATCTCAGCAATGTGCATGCCCGCGAGGAATTCAGGCAAACCTCTTACCTTGCTGATCGGGCATTGGGTGTGATCTGTGGTTTTGGTGCCGCCAGCTACTACCTGGCCCTAGATGCGCTGGTGGGCCACCTAAAGGCAAATAACCAGTGATTAGTGCAACGCCCACGCCAATTCGTTGGTTGGTGCGCCCCAGCAGCCGCCGCTGGCTGGAGCAGGCGATTGCCCAACCGGAGCACCTACTAATAGACCATGCCCATTGCGAGCGCAAAGCGGCAGGTGCTGCGCTGCAATTGATGTTTAGATATCCATCCAATGAATTATTGGCAGCGGTATTAAGCCCATTGGCGCAGGAGGAGCTAGCCCATTTCGATCGGGTGCTCACCTTGCTGCAAAAGCGGGGGATTGCCCTAAGACCCCTGGCGGCACCACCCTATGGCGCTCAACTCGCGGCTCAAATCCGCAGGCAAGAGCCATTGCGCCAGCTGGATACTTTTTTGGTGGCTGGCTTAATAGAAGCCCGCAGCCATGAAAGGATGGCCCTGCTTGCTAGCAACCATCCCGACCAGGAATTAAGGGAGCTATATGGCAATCTACTTTCAAGTGAAGCAAAACATTTCGGCCTTTACTGGATGCTTTGTGAAAGATATTGGCCGAGGCCGCAAATTATTGAAAGATTAGAGCAGCTGGCCCTGGCGGAAGTGGCCGCTCTAACAGGTGAGCTGGCTAATCTAGAGGATTTACGTTTTCATTCCTTTGGAGTGGAGCTTTAATTGGCATGTCAAAACGAATTTCTTTCCTACTTGCAGCTTTTCTGCTTGCAACTCCAGTTGCAAGTTTTGGCCAGGAGCAAAAATTAACGGAGCTTAACGCCGCAACAGGTTTAAAGCTCTCCGCAGATAAATACAAGGATGTAATAGGAACTCCGCCATTGGCTGGAAGCGCTGATGAAGCCAGTGATTTATCCATACTCCGTTGGAATCAACGCAGCCGTAATCCAGAAGGGGTGATTCACAGTTGGCGTTTCTTATATCGAAATTTAAGTAGTTTTGATGCAGCAGTAGGGTCTGATTTATCCAAGTCTGCCCCCATTTTGTTTAAAGAATTGCCTGCATTTCTCAAGGAAATTGATAATGTTAAAGATCAACTAAAAGATGCGATTGCTAGGCCCAGGCCTTACGTTAGCTTTAAAGAATTCCAACCATGTTTGCCTTTGGAATCAACTTGGTCTTACCCGAGTGGGCATGCTACGTGGTATGCAGCAACCTCTTTGCTATTGAGTGATTTAATTCCAGCTAGGGCTGAAAGGCTTCAGCAAGTGGGATCTCAAGGCGGATATGCTCGTGCCTATTGTGGTGTTCATTATCCCAGTGATGTGCTTGCAAGCCAAAAGTTAGCAGTGGCGATAACTAAAGATGTGATCGCGTCTGAGCAATGGCAAATATTTAAGGAGAAGCTAAAATCAGAAATACAAAAATTGATGATAGCGCCCCCGGCGGGGCTCCCCCTGCTTACTGATTAATTATCGGATTCAAGCAAAGGGTAATATTTCGCAATCTGATCACCGCTAAATTCTGCTACCCAGCCATCGGGATTATTGAAAAAGCGTATCGCGCAAAATTCTGGATTGGCACCCATGTCAAACCAATGTTTAGTGCCAGCTGGCACACTTATCCAATCATTGCGTTCGCATAAAACCTGTAAAACTTCATCGTTTATGTGTAAACAAAATAAACCGCGGCCCTCCACAAAAAAACGCACTTCGTTTTCTGCGTGGGTATGTTCAGCTAAAAATTTTTGGCGTAATGCAACCCGATCGGGGTGGGTTGGTTTCATGCGAATCGCATCGATGGTTTGATAGTTGCCGTTTGCTTGCACCCGGGCGATTTCCGGCCCATAGGCCCTAAGTATTTCCTCCGCTTCTGCATTGCTGCTTAGGTTTACCGGCGCTGGCCAACGTTCAAAGCCAATCCCTTTTTCAGCCAGGGTTGCTGCGATCTCCACCGGATCAATGCTGTTAAAAGATGGCTGGGGAGCTCGTTGGCCTTCTGGTTGCTGCTGCTGCAGATCTTGCCGATGCTTATAAACAGTGAGTTTGCTCACGGCAGATGTTTTGAACGTTTATTACCAGCAGCTTAGAAAGGTATCTGCGGTGGATTCCATTTGAAGGCGGCGGCAGCCCTAACCCTTGTGGGGGTTGGGCCAGGTGATCCAAACCTATTAACGGTTGCGGCAGTGCAAGCCATCGCTAAAGCAGCTGTGGTGGCCTACCCAGTGGCCCAGCCAGGCGCTGAAGGGATGGCGGCTCGCATCGCTGCTCCGTGGATCACTAAGCAGCGTCATCTACCGCTGCTTTTCCCGATGGTGGCAGCAGCGGCACCACGGCTAGCGGCTTGGCGCACAGCTGCAGATCTATTAGCAGCGGAGCTGGAAAAGGCTGAGCAGCTGGTGTTGCTCTGTGAAGGGGATGCCTCCCTATTTGCCAGTTGCTCCTATGTGCTCCTGGAGCTTGCAAGCCGCTATCCGCAATGGCCTGTTTCTGTTATTCCAGGAATTACGGCAGTGGCTGCTGCAGCTGCAGCAGCATCCAGTTTGGGGATGCCCTGGCCCCTGGCTTTGCAGGATGAGGGCCTTTTGATTCGTCCCACCCCTAATACCCAAGCAGCGCTCGAGTTATTGCTGGAGCAAGCCAAAGCAAGCAGCACCGTGCTTGCTTTGTTGAAGTTGGGTGAACGTTGGCTATGGGTGCAACCTGTGCTTGAGGCC
>MWMJ01000042.1:0-12548 GCA_002151525.1 Synechococcus sp. Lanier
GGTGAAGGAATTTTTTGTAGCCGTAGTGAATAATTCCGGCCTAACCCTGCACATCCGCCAGTTGGCTGGCGTTAATTCACACCACATCGTGGAAGCCTGCTTTAAAGCTTTTGCAAGGGCCTTGCGCCTAGCGGTTGAAATTGATCCGCGCCGGGCAGGGGCCATACCAAGCAGCAAAGGGGTTTTGGAGCAGGCGGGCCAAGCCCACACTTAACACTCCGTTACGCGAGGATGGCGGCAGCTTTGAGCTCGCCATGACAGTTGCCTACAGCCGTGCCGATTGGGCCAGTGCCTTTCGCAACGTTGGGCAAGAGCTAACTGGCGCTCCCCTAAAAGCAACTAGCGGTTCAATACCCAAGGAACTAGAGGGCACCCTCTACCGCAATGGCCCTGGCCGTTTAGAGCGCGGCGGCCATTGGGTGCATCATCCCTTTGATGGTGATGGCATGGTTACGTCCCTGCACTTTCACCAGCAAGGGGTTGAGTTAAGTAATCGCTTTGTGCGCACGCAAGGCTGGCTGGCGGAGGAGAAAGCAAACAAAGTTTTATATCGGGGCGTATTTGGCAGTAAAAAACCGGGCGGCCTGTTGGCAAATGCATTCGACCTACGCTTAAAAAATATTGCAAACACCCATGTTGTACGCCTTGGTGATCAACTTTTAGCCCTTTGGGAAGCAGCTGAGCCCTATGCCCTTGATCCAATCAGTTTAGAAACCAAAGGCCTGTGTTTGCTGGATGGAGTGCTCAAACCCGGAGAGGCCTTCAGCGCCCATCCCCGCTTTGATCCAGGCCACCATGGCAAAGAGAAGATGGTTACTTTTGGTGTAAAAACCGGCCCACGCAGTTGCATACGTTTAATGGAATTTGCCTGCAAAGCTGATCCAAGCAATGGAATTAAAGCTGGACAATTACTACACGATCGCCAAGACACATTTCCAGGTTTTGCCTTTCTGCATGATTTTGCAATCACACCGAATTGGGCAATATTTCTACAGAATGCGATTTCATTTAATCCATTGCCTTTTGTTTTTGGCCAAAAGGGTGCCGCCCAATGCCTGCAATCAAAAAATGGCGGTGAAGCCCAATTCTGGTTAATTCCAAGGGCGGAAGGAGCCCATGCCGGCGAGCAGCCCAGGCTGATACCCGCACCAGCTGGTTTTGTTTTTCACCACCTAAATGCATGGGAGGATGCTAATAAATTAGTTGTTGAAAGTATCTACTATGAAGATTTCCCTTCGATTGGCCCAGATCAAGATTTCCGGGAGGTTGATTTTGATTTAATCCCAGAGGGCCTCCTAGAGCGCTGCAGTATCAACCTAGAAACCAATAGCGTTGAAACCGAAAGATTAAGTGAACGCTGCTGCGAATTTGCCATGGTTAATCCACATAAAGAAGGTGAAAAAGCCCGCTACGGATGGATGGCAATAGCCGAGAGGGAACAGGGCAATGCCCCGTTGCAAGCAATAAAAAAGCTTGATTTATTTAATGGCTCCAAATATATTTGGAGTGCAGGGCCCAAGGGTTTTGTTAGTGAGCCTATTATGGTGCCAAAGCCTGATTCAGCCATAGAAGATGACGGCTGGGTGTTGTGCATTGTGTGGAACGGTGCACGCTGCGCCAGCGACCTGGTTATTCTCAATGCCGCTGATCTAAGTGAAGAGGCAATTGTGGAATTACCGCTTGCAATTCCCTATGGCTTACATGGCAGCTGGGTTAATGCTTAATAGTTCTTGCAATTCTGGCAATAATTTAGCAAAAGCTTTGCCGCGATGGCCAACAAGTGCTTTTGTTTCTTTATCCAATTGTGCATAGCTTAAAGACAATTCAGGCACTAAAAATATTGGATCATAACCAAAACCGCCCTCACCTAAAGGCTGATTAAGGATTTCGCCATGACAGCAACCTTCCACCTCCAAAACAACTCTCCCGCTGGGATCTGAAAGGGCTAAAGCAGCAACAAATTGGGCAGTGCGGTCTAGTTTTGGATTTAAAAGTTGGGCCTGCTCAAGTTCTATTAACAAGCGATTGATTCTTTCTGAATCGGTGTTTGCATAACGGGCCGAATATATACCGGGTGCACCATTAAGAGCGTTTACGCTAAGCCCCGAATCATCGGCGAGAGCCCATTCCCCTGTGGCAAGAGCTGCCGCAACCGCTTTTATGCGTGCATTTGATGCAAAGCTATTGCCGGATTCATCCACATCTAAATCCTGTGGTTGCCCTGCAATCACTAACGGCAAATCAACTAGCAACGCCTCAAACTCCCTGAGCTTGCCGATGTTATTAGTTGCAATAATAAGTTTACTAAAATCAAATGAACTCACTTCAGTCATTTTATCAAGGTAAGCTATTTTACAAGTTAATCAACTATCAAGGCAATGTAAAGCCAGAGGTGTTGAGGTGCTTCAGATCAAGCATCACAATTGTTAGCCAGGCCAGCAGAGCAAAACCACCTAATCCAGCCAGGGCAATCAAAGGGCCGGCCCAGGGGACAGATTTTTTGTTGTTATCAGCCAAGGGTAGGTTTTGAGCAATGGATTTGAATTCTAATGCATATCACGGGCATTTTTAGAAAAAATGTACTATACTCTTAAAGGACTTATGAGCAAAGGCTTGTTTAGCTGTAAACATATTGAATCTTTTCAACTTCTAACTACTTTTCAGGCAAATAAATGAGCGTTAGCGTACTAACCGGCTCAATTCCAACTTTAAATCACGCCTCTGCAAACTGCTGAGCCCATTTCAATACAAGCTCAACCCTTTCAGGATCTGGAGCTTCGCAATAAAGCCTGAGCAAGGGTTCCGTACCTGAAAAACGCAGCATCAACCAATGGTTTAAGCCCAACCTTAATTTCAAGCCATCGGTGCGGATGTATTCCTTAACTGCAACACCTGCCACCTCAGCTGGTGGCGCCTCTGCCAATTGCTGCTCAAGCCGTCGCCTACTAGCCATATCCTTAAGGCGTAGGTCTAAGCGATCGTAAAAACTGGCCCCGCCGCAACGGGCTTGCAATTGATCCAACCTCTCGCCCAGGGGCTTACCACCCTCCACCAAAGCCTCGAGCAGCAACAATGCCGCAAAGGGGGCGTCCCGTTCTGGCAGGTGCATGCCAAAACCAACCCCGCCGGATTCCTCGCCGCCAACCAACACTTCAGAGCTCAACATTTCAGTGGCAATATATTTAAATCCCACTGGCATCTCCAAAACTTCCCTACCCAGATCTTCAGCCACCAACTGCATTAAATCCGATCCACTAACAGTTTTCACCACCTTGCCTGGCAAATTCCTTGCCCTTGCGAGATGGTCAATAAATAAGGGCATTAATAATTGCGTACTGCAATAACGTCCCCGTTCATCAATTGCGGCAATCCGATCGCCATCACCATCAAATACAATTCCCACTGCTGGTTTAGCCGCAGCCGTAGATTGTTTTACAGCTGTTATTAATTCACTCAGATAAGGCGCTAGTGGTTCAGGTGGATTCCCGCCAAATAATGGATCGCGATTTGAGCGTATTTCCTGCACATTATTGCCAAGTAATGCAGGTAAACCACCGGCGGCAGAACCATGCATTGGATCAACAATCACGGCAATATTCATTGCTTCTAGGCCGTGGCTTAGGGCCTTGAGATCAATTTTGCTGCGCAGGCCCTTTAAATATTCAGCCCAACCATCGAAGCATTCGGTTTCTCCCGCTTCCGCCACGCTGATGCCACCAGCAGCTAAACGTTTTTCCACCCTGGCGGTGAATTCCGGCTCCACCGAACCACCAAAATGGCCCTTGATCTTTAAACCCAACCATTCAGCGGGGTTATGGCTTGCCGTAATCACTAAACCGCCCAAGGCTTTGCGCTCCACCACCGCCCAACTAACCGCGGGGGTGGGTAGGGGCTCTTGGGCCAGCAGCGGCTCCAAACCCACGCCGCGCACGGCCGCTGCAATGGCAGCCCCTAATTCAGGGGCAAGGAAACGTCGATCAAAACCAATTATCACCGTGCGGCTATCAAGCCCTGCGGGGGCGGAATGGGCCAATTCCGCTGCTGCGGCTGCAGCTACCCGCAGTAAACGCTCCAGGGTTATGTCTACGCCGAGGATGCCGCGCCAGCCATCGGTGCCAAAGGCGATTGCAGCTGCCTCCAACGGCAGAGGAACAGAGGCCATCAGGCTGGATTCAGCTGGCCATAGTGTGGGTGATCAATACCGCCGCTAGGGGTTGGCAGGTGCCGGAGACCCAGCTGCTCACCGACAGGCAATTGCGTAGCTGGCTGCGCTGCCACCGCAAAGCCTGGCTCGATCGCCACGGCAACCCCAATGAAAAAATCTGGAATCCCCATCGGGCTCTGCAATTAGCCGACCAGGAACTGCGCTTGCAAGCGCAAATGCAAAATCCAGGCGCCATCAGGCAAATGCTGCTGCAGCACGGCCGATTGCTCGGTAGACCCACCTTGCTCTTGCGTAGGCCAAAAGCCAGCCAACTGGGCAACTTCAGTTATCAACCTGCACTCCTGCAGCCGGGCCGCCACGGCACCCGCGAACATCGGCTCACCCTTGCTTTTTGGGGTCGTTTAGTGGAACACCACCAGGGCGCTGCCGTATCCCACGGACTACTGATCACCCCCCAAGGTCAACAGGAGCCTGTGCACTTAAGCGGCCAAATCAGCCGTCAGCTGGATCAAGCCCTCAGCCGCGTTGCCATCGACCTGCAACAAAAGCAAGCACCACCCCTCACCCAAGACCGCAAAAAGTGCACCCTTTGCTGCTGGCGCCGCAGTTGCAACCAAGTGGCAGAGGCCGCAGGGGAGTTGAGCCAAGTGAGCGGGATTGGCGGTAAGCGTCAAGAGCTACTACATCAACTGGGTATTGCCAACCGCGCCGCCCTTGCAGCCATCGATCCCAATCGCTTGATGGCGCAACTGGAAGCCAGTGGTGAACAACGCCCGGAATCAGCGCTGGAATTGATTGCCCAGGCCAGGGTGCAGGAAGCAGGCCAGGCTGAACGCTTAAGCCAAGCTGATCAAAATGGCCTGCCTGAATTAGCTGCGGCACCAGGCGTTTTGATCTACGACATCGAATCCGACCCCGATGCCAGAGATGATTTCTTACACGGCTTTTTGATCCTGCGCAGGGGCGCCAAGCCTGAATGGCCCAGCGCGGCTAACGCCTCTTACCGGCCCCTGCTCGCCCTCCAACACCATGGCGAAGCCCGCCTATGGCTGCGGCTGCAACGCCTTTTTGCCGCCTACCCAGGCTGGCCGGTGTTGCACTACGGCGAAACAGAAGCCATTGCCCTGAGTCGCTTAGCCGCAAGGCAGGGTGCTGAAGCGCCGGTGGGGTTGATCGACCTCCACAAAAGGGTGCGTCAACACTGGCGTTTACCCGTGGATAGCTACGGCCTTAAGGCCGTAGCCAGCTGGCTCGGTTTTCGCTGGAGCCAACCAACAGCGGAGGGCGCCCGTTGCGTGCTCTGGTGGCGCCAATGGTTAGCTCGCGCTAATCGCCACCAACTAAAACGCATATTTCAATACAACCGCGACGACTGCCTTGCCACCTGGGCAGTGGCTCACTGGCTGTTGAACAGCACCGCCTCCGGCAGCGACAACTGAACACCCGCCAATTCCTGGCATTGCCACCAATCACGGCGAATTAGGGCAAGTCCCCAATTGGCTTGGCAGGAACTTACCGTGCCAGCCCGTTCACCGCCGGGGCTAAAGAGCTTGGCTCCCGTTTCTGGGATGTCTACCCCCGGTGGTGCATAAAAACGGCGAAGTTGCTGCTTTAGCCCAGATCTGGATTGCAATTTTGCGAGGGTTTCTTGGCCTAAATAACAACCTTTTTCAAGGCTTACCCGCTCGGCAAGGCCCAATTCAAATGGATTTAAGCCTGCATTTAGTTCGCCAGGTAAGGCTGGAATGCCCTGGCGAAAGCGCAACCATTCCTGCTCAGGGGCCGTTAATTGCTTCACCCGCTGCAGCGCTTCCGGCAGGGGCGCTTCTGGTGGCAGCAGCCAATGGCGGCCCGGCAAACCCCAACCCGCTTGAGTTGGGGGCCCTTCCGCCTCCACTAAGCCATGCCAAATCAATTGCTCTGGCTGTTGCAGGTTCACCTGATCCGCCGGAAAAATAACTCGATCCAAAGCGCGATAAACCTCAGCGCCCACCCCTGCGGTAATCAGCAATTCCGCTCCATCAACTGTTGCTGAAACCTCAGCAAGGGCAAACAACCAGGCTGTGGCATTAAGGCAACAGGTGGAACGCTGCTGCCCAGGTGCTAAATCCAAAAGAGCTTGGCTGGTTTGGCCGTGGAGTAAACGCAAGCTGCCCTGGCCCTGGATTGGCAAGCGGGTTACTTCAAAACAAAACCGCCAGGGCAATGGCATCAAGGCCCATGGATTCAAATCTTCACTAGCCATGGGCGGCAGCCACCTCAGTGAGGCGATATAGCGAATGCAATTGCAAAGCTTCAGCCCCTAGGGCAGCTTCACCACCCTCCTCTCGATCAACAATCGCCACCACCCGTTGCACCACATAACCTGCCGCCCGCAATTGATGCACAGCCTTAAGGGCTGAGCCACCAGTGGTAACAACATCCTCCAAAAGGGTGATCAATGAGCCGGTTGGGGGTAGGGGGCCTTCAAGCCAAGCGCCGGTGCCATGGCCCTTTGCTTCTTTACGCACGATCAACGCATCGAGGTTTCGGCCGGCAAGGGCAGCAGCATGGGCAACCCAGCTCACCATTGGATCAGCCCCAAGGGTGAGCCCTGCCACCGCTAGCGCTTCAGGCTCCACCAGCGCCAACAGCCGCGGTGCCAAAAGCAGGGCGCCTCTGCCGCTAAGGGTTACTGGTTTGCAATTCACATAGTGCTCGCTGCTGGCACCGGAAGCCAAGGTGAACTGGCCACGCCGATAGGCATGGATCGCCAATAGTTGAAGTAGGGGATCAGCGCTCAAAATTGCTCACTGGCGAAATGGATGCTTTGTTTTTAACCTGGCCCGTAAGCGAGGTGGCACCAAGCATGAATTTCAGCTCCCGCTGCACCCTGTTGGGACTGCTTGGCCTGGTAGCCATAACTAACAGCTCCAGTGCAATTGCTGGCCCTGTGGTGTGCACCACCAGTTTTGAAGCACCAGCCGCCAACAACGCTGATTCAAAACTGATGCCTGTGGAGGTAACCCGTTGCGGTGCAGTGCAAACCAGCAATGAATTGATCGAACAACGCTTTTTCTCTTACAGCTCCCCCTATGCCAGAGGCATTGACATCACCCATCAAATCACCGATATCCTCGGCATCAGCATGGGTGGTGGCGATGGCACCAAGGTGATGGGTTTTGGTTTTCCCGATCAAACCATCGTTTGGGACGGCAGTGCCGTTGAAAACACCACCAAGGCCTTCATGCAAGAGCAAAGCAAACCGATTCCCCTGCGGGTGGCTGATATCCCCAACAACATGGAAAAATAGAATCTGGGAGAATAGAAACGCGGGGGTCTAGCAATCTGGTGAATGCAGCGAACTCATAATTCGCCTTAGCCGAGTTCGATCCTCGGGACCCCCATTCCAATTTTTCGCTCTACATCCATAATTCACTTAGTTCGTTATTGCGGTAAGCGGTTTCCATGGGTTTAAGCCTGCGGTTGCTTGGCCTGGTGCTGCTGCTGGCATTGCTGGCATTTTTTGTTGCCTCGGAATTTGCCCTAATTCGCCTGCGGCCCACCCGGGTGCAGGAATTAGCTGAAAATGGCAGTTACGGGGCGCTGGCCGTTGAACGCCTACAAAGACACCTGCGGCGCGCCCTGGTGGCAACCCAATTAGGGGTAAGCCTTTCTTTATTGGCCCTCGGCTGGAGCGTTCACAAATTGTTGGTGGGCCTGGCAAGCAATGGCATTCATCCCTACTTGGAGCTGTTGGTTTTTTTCAGCCTTGCCATCTTTGCCACCCTGTTGGGTGGGGTGCTGCCAAAGGCTTGGGTGCTTCGGGATCCAGAGGCTTCAGCCCTGCGGATAGGCCCCCTGCTGGAGGCGGTTAATCGATGCTTAACGCCGCTATTGGCGCCGCTGGAGCGGCTGGCGGAGATGCTCTTGCTTTTCACTGGCCTCCCGCGGGAATGGGACCGTTTAGTGCCAGCGCTGTCGGCAGGTGAATTGGAAAATTTGATTGAAAACGATGCTGTAACAGGTTTAGAACCGGATGAACGCAACATCCTTGAGGGGGTGTTTTCGCTGCGTGATACCCAGGTGCGGGAGGTGATGGTGCCCCGCAACGGCATGGTTACCCTCCCGCTCGGGGTGAGCTTTGCCGAATTGATGCAGGCGGTGCTCAGCACCAACCATGCCCGTTTCCCTGTGATCGGTGATTCCTTGGATGATGTGCGCGGCCTGCTCGACTTAAGGCTGTTGGCGGAACCACTTTCCCGCGGTGAACTGCAACCACACACCCCATTGGCCGCCTACATCCGCAATGTGGAGCGGATTCAAGAAAGTGCTTCCCTGGCTGAATTGCTACCGATGATCCGCAATGGCGAACCCCTGCTGGTGGTGGTTGATGAACACGGCGGCACCGAAGGGCTCGTAACAATTGCCGATCTCACCGGTGAAATCGTTGGTGATGAATTATTGGAAGACGACGGCAGTCCGCCAGATCTGCAACCCCTCGGCAAAGATCTTTGGCTGGTTGCGGGCGATCTGGAGATTTTTGAACTCAACCGTCAGCTGGGGTTAAAGCTGCCTGAAGCCGATGGCCATCACACTTTGGCTGGTTTTCTCTTAGAGAGGTTGCAACACATCCCCACCCCCGGTGAGGCCTTGCGATGGGGGGGCCATCACTTCGAAGTGCTAACCATGGATGGGCCTCGTATCGAAGAGGTGAAGATCTGGCTAGGCCACCGCGAGAATGCAGTGATAATGACCCCCCAGATGGACTAGATACCTTGCACTCACAACCCTGCATCCACACCCGCCCATGAAACCGGTAAAGGTAGGTGTGATCGGTATTGGCAACATGGGTTGGCACCACGCCCGGGTGCTGAGCCTGTTGCGTGATGCAGAGTTAATTGGTGTTGCCGACCCCGATGAAGCGCGGGGACGGCTTGCCAGCACCCAATTCAACTGCCGCTGGTATGCCGATTACAGCAGCTTGATCAATGAGGTGGAGGCGGTTTGCATCGCTGTTCCCACCCTGTTGCATCACCCGGTGGGTATGGCCTGCCTCAAGGCTGGGGTGCATGTGCTGATTGAAAAACCAATTGCCGCCAGCCAGCAGGAAGCCTCAGAACTAATCGCTGCCGCCAGTGCGGCCTCACGCCTATTGCAGGTGGGCCATATCGAACGCTTTAACCCAGCATTTCGCGAATTGCTCAACGTGGTTACAAACGAGGAGGTAATGGTGCTTGAGAGCAGGCGCCATAGCCCCCATGCCGATCGGGCCAATGATGTGTCTGTGGTGTTGGATCTAATGATTCACGACATCGATCTGGTGCTGGAACTAGCCCAGGCGCCAGTGGTGGGTTTTGCCGCCGCTGGTGGTAGAAGCACCGAAGGGCCCATCGATTACGTAACAGCCACCCTTTCCTTTACCAATGGGGTGGCCGCCAGCCTCACCGCCAGCAAGATGAGCCACCGCAAAGTGCGCAGCTTGAGCGCCCATTGCCGCGGCAGCTTGATCGAAGCTGATTTTTTACATCGCAACCTACGCATTCATCGCCGCGCCCAGGAGTCGTATTCAGCCAACAGGGGTGAATTGCTCTATCGCCACGATGGCTTTATTGAAGAGGTAAGCATCACTCCAACCGAACCGCTTTATGCAGAACTAGAGCATTTCCTCCAATGCGTGAGGGGCCTTGAAATCCCAGCGGTGGATGGTTTGCAGGCTTCAAGGGCCCTACAGCTGGCCGATCTAATTGAAAGAGCGGTGGAGCAGCCGCAACAAAGTTTGCAACAACTACCCCAACCCCTTTGAACTAAACGCCAGTTAATTGACGCAATGCTGCCACCACCAACTCACGGCAGCGGGTGGGGGAATAACGGTAAAAAGATTGCCAGGCAGCAGCTTTATGGGAACCGTAGGCGGCCGCAGGAAGTTGTTGGTTTTCATCTAGCCAGCCAAGCCTCACCCCATGGCCAATCACCACATCAAGGGCCAACTGATCTTCAAAGCGAACCTTTGGGTTTGCTTCAAAAAATGCCATTAAAGAAAGCAGTGCTTCAATCGTAAGTTGACGATATTCAGGTGCTTCTATCTTGCTGAGCAAGTGATCCACAAGAACAGCAAAATTATGTTCTCCCGGTGTTTTTTCAGCTAATAAATCACTATCTAAGCGATTGCGTCGCTCTAATTTATCTCCAATTAATAGGCCGCGGCAGTGTTGCAATAGCCCCCAAACACCTGGATAAAAATCCCTTGGCACCCGTTGGAGTGCCCCCTGGCGCATGCGGTGTTGCAACCAGCAGCCCCCCATCGGTTTTTCATCCGCTGGAGCCGGCGCTTGCCAGAGCACCTGGCCACTCACATGCAACTGCTCACAACGATCCAAAGCAGCCCTGGCTCGTTCTAGGTCGGCTAGCACCACCCCCAAGCGCCGTGAAATGCCATGGGGTGGCAGAGCGCAGAGGGCTTCAAAGGCTTCCGAGGGGGTGAGTTGGCGTTCTGTAGCCAGTTCACTGGTGAGCAACAAAAGCAACTGGCCAAGTTGGAATGTGAGCGTGCCTTGCAGTAGGGCTGGCCTTTGCCTTGCTAAGCCCTCAAGGGCCAACAGCAATTCCTGCTGCAGGATCGTTTCACGGCCGTCCTCACCGCTGAAACGCCTGATGCGGGCTGCAATGCCAGCGCTATCAAGGGGTTCTTTAATCCGTGATTGGTGCGTGTAATTACGGCCCACCACCAATTGTTTATGGCGAGCCAGTAGATCATCTAAGGCATCCTCCAAGTGGGGATGCACCAAACCGAGTAAACCCGCGCAGCGGCGCACCGGCTCCCAATCGCCCGCCTCCAAACTGCGGTGATAAACAGCCTCCAACAGTTGCGATAGGGCAACGGGCAGGCCCTGATCGGGGGCCTGTAGTTGTCCGCTTGGGCCTAGGCGCAATTGCAATTGCTCCAATAATTCCGCCTGTTCCCGCAACAGGGTGCTGCTCCACAACTGGGCCGCCAGATCAAGCACGGAGGTGGTTTCCAGCTCTAGTTGTTGCTCTTGGGCAACGGAGAGGGAGCGGTGGCCGCGCGCTTCCGCCAGCCGCAGCGGGCTTACCCGCGCTGGCATTACCCGCGACAGGGCTGGCAACTGGATCGGCTCCCAGCACAAAGCCGGCAAGTGCTCCGCCAAGCTGCCCACAGCTACGGCCACCCCATCAAGGGAACCACTTTTGAGTTGCCGCGCCAGGGCCATAAAACCGGCTGGCTGCCTGGCAAATGCAGTTGCCGCCAGGGGCACAAGCAACAGTGGATCGCCTTGGTCACGCCAATGGCGTTGCAACATGCGCAATTCGCCTAGCACCGCATCAGCCAGCTGTTCCGGGTCGTCGGCCAGATAAAAAATGCCCTCCTCCAACACGGGCGGCAGAAATGCTGTGGGCACGCCACCGCAGCGATAAAGCCTTGATACGGCCAAGGTGGCCACCCCACCAACCCCTGGCCCGGATAGGCCCAGGGCAGGCCATGCCCCAACCCCAGCCAAGGCCTCAGCTAAACGGGCCGAGGGCTGCACTTCCACCCCAGCATCACCTGGTGTAGCCATGGGGATGCCCTCTGCCGCCAGGGCTGCAGCAACGCTTTGATCGCCTGGCACCAAAACAATCCTCACCTTGTTGCAACCCAACAGCCGGGGCAGGCGCCTGCCGCAGGGATCGAGCTGTTCAGGCAGCACCAAACCCTCTAGCAATAGTTGCCCCAACAACCAAAGGCTTTGGGTCCAAAACAGGGGCAGGTTTTCATTTGGTTGGCGCGGTTGGCTGCCCGGATAGCGGCGTTCGGCCTCAACGAATTCCAATGGCACCCGGTAGAGCTCAGGCAAAAGCAATTCACTGCCCTGGGGCAAGGCCAAAGCGGTGAGCCGTTGCTGAAAGGCGTTGGCCTCTTCCCAGCGCTCTTCCATGCAGGCACTGAGCAGTTCAAAGGCAAGAAACAGGGGCCATTGGCACTCAATCGCTTCAAAACAGGCCAGTTCTTCCGGTTCGTAGTGCAAACGGCTGCTGTCTTCCAGCACCGTTTGATGGCCATCGCGGCGAAAGCGGGCGTAGCCATAGCTGCCGGCCAGTTGGCGCCTGATCACCTCCAAGGTGCGTTGGCGCAAGTCGGGGCGATCAACGGCCCAGGCGGGATAACCAACGGTGGTGAGGCAAGCGCTATCAACCTCCTTGCTGGCGGATTCCCGCGGCAGTAGGCCCTCCAGGGCCCGCCTCAACCGCACGATTGCATCCGGTGGCACCCAAAGCAGGGCACTGCCATCTCCCTCGGGCCCATAGAGATCCAAACCTTGGGCCGCCTCCAGGGCAGCTTTCACCAAACCAATCGAGCTGGCATTGCGTTCTGGAGCACCGTTATTGCCCTTATCGCCCCGCT
>MWMJ01000043.1:0-12531 GCA_002151525.1 Synechococcus sp. Lanier
CGCCTATGGAGCCCGCCTGCTGGGCATAACAAATCGCGCTGAAAGTTCTTTAGGGCGCTTGGTGCCCCATCTGATCGATATCCAAGCCGGCGTTGAAGTGGGAGTGGCAGCCACCAAAACATTTATGGGACAGTTGCTGGCCTTCTATGGGTTAGCGATCCGCTTAGCTGAATTGCGCGGCAGCCGCAGCCGCCAGGAATTGCACCAATTGGTGGCGGAATTGCGAGCTTTGCCTGCTCAATTGCAAACACTTATCGATCGTTTAGATCTGCGCTGCGCTGAACTTGCCCATTCATTTGCTGATACCCAGGATGTGATTTATTTAGGCCGTGGTATCAACTATCCAATCGCCCTTGAGGGGGCGCTTAAGTTAAAAGAAATTAGTTATATCCATGCCGAGGGTTATCCAGCAGGCGAGATGAAACACGGGCCAATTGCCTTGCTTGATGCCCGTGTTCCAGTGGTAAGTGTGGCGGTGCCAGGCACGGTTTTTGATAAGGTATTAAGTAATGCCCAGGAGGCAAAAGCTAGGGACGCCCGCTTGATTGGTGTTGCCCCTGAAGGCCCGGATACGGAATTATTTGATGTGTTGCTACCGGTGCCTGAAGTGAATGAATTGATATCACCTTTGCTCACCTTAATTCCAATGCAGTTATTGAGTTATCACATCGCTGCCCACCGCGGTCTTGATGTGGATCAACCGCGTAATCTAGCTAAATCCGTAACTGTGGAATAGGGCTTATTGGTAAAGCTTAGTTATTGGATTCACTGCGGCCATAATTATCTTGAAAACGCACAATATCATCTTCTCCAAGATAGGCACCGCTTTGCACTTCGATCATTTCCAAGGGAATTTTACCGGGGTTGCTAAGGCGGTGCTGGGCGCCGAGGGGGATGTAGGTGCTTTGATTTTCAGCTAATAGCAATTCTTCTCCATCTTTTTCCACAATCGCTGTACCCCGCACCACAATCCAATGTTCAGCGCGATGGTGATGCATTTGTAGGGATAGGGAGGCGCCGGGTTTCACTTGAATTTTTTTCACCTGCCAGCGCTCACCTTCGGTGATGCCGTCGTAATGGCCCCAGGGGCGATAGATGCGGCGATGGGCTTGGCCTTCAGGTGCATTGCGGGCCTGCAATTGATTAACAATTTTTTTCACTTCCTGGGCGCGATCGCGATGGGCAACAAGTACGGCATCGTCGGTTTCAACTACCACAAGGTTTTCAATACCTAAGCCCACCAGCAGGCGATGTTCACTACGCAAGTAGCAATTACGTGAGCCTTCATTTATCACTAGGCCGCGCAGCACATTGCCATCGGCATCTTGGTTTGCGGTTTCCCATAGGGCGCCCCAGCTGCCCACATCACTCCAGCCAGCCTGCAGCGGCAACACACTGCCAAGGCTGGTTTTTTCCATCACAGCCACATCGATGGCAAGGTTTGGGCAATTGGCAAATGATTCACGATCTAAACGCAAAAATTCCAAATCGGCGCTGTCGTTATTGAGGGCAGCGCGGCAGCTATTTAATAGTTCTGGCACCAAACGTTCCATTTCCGCTAGCACTGCACTGGCGCGGAATAAAAACATGCCACTGTTCCAAGTAAACCTGCCGCTGGCAAGAAATGTTTCGGCAGTTTGCACATCTGGTTTTTCAACAAAGCGGGCGATTGGCACCGGTGTTGTTGGATCTAGGCCCGCGGCGGCTTCGATATAGCCATAGCCCGTTTCCGGGGCGGTGGGCACGATGCCAAAGGCAACTAATCGGCCTGCTATTGCTGCATCACGGCCGGCATCTACGGCATCACGAAAAGTGTTTGGATCTTGAATTACATGGTCGGCAGCTAAAACCAACAGCAATGGATCTTCACCTTTGCTAGTGGCCTGTAGGGCTGCAATCGCCACTGCCGGAGCGGTATTTCTGCCCATGGGTTCAAGCAAAATACCGCTTGGCTCCACACCTATTTGACGCATCTGCTCCGCCACGATGAAGCGGTGATCCTCATTGCAGATCAACAGGGGTGGCTGCAATTGGCCAAGCCCCTGGAGCCGTTGTTGGGTTTGTTGCAAAAGGGTGTGTTCACCCGCTAGGGCCCAATACTGTTTTGGGTAGCTGGCGCGGGATAGGGGCCAGAGGCGGGTGCCGGTGCCACCGCAAAGAATCACCGGCAGTAGGGGGAAATTGCTCATGGCCAGCATGCCGCGGGTTGGCGGCATCGTATCGGGGTACCTACGCTGAGGCTGAATTGCAGCTGCTACTGGTGGTTGAACCCGGAGTAACAGCGCAATTAAGCCCCCACCTTGATGGGCGCGGCCTTGCCCTAACGGCCAATGTGTTGAAGTCGCGCAGGTTGGCTGATCGCTTGGGCGACCTGCCAGGTGCTTTGTATGTGCATGGCGGCATTGCCCCCACAACTGTTTCGGTGTTGGCCTTTCGCCCATCAGGGGTAGAGCATCGCCAATACGTAGATCTGGCTGAGCTGGAGCTATTGGTGGCTGAGGGTTGCCCCCTTTGGGTGCGGCTAAAGGGCCTTGCTGATCAACAGTTGTTGCACCGGGTATTTGCTTGCCTTGAGGTGCCGGAGCCAATGCACCAACCCTTGATCGACACACCGCAACGCACCCGCGTTGATGCCCTTGGTGGTGCGTTGCTGGTGGTGATGCATCGCCTGAGTAGCACCAGTGGCAACCGCTTGGTTAGTGAACAGGTGGGATTGGTGCTGCTGGGCAAGGTGTTGCTTTCGGTTGAGGAGGTGCCCCGGCCGGTGGCTTTTCCTGAACTCACCCGTTGGCTAGATCAATTGCAACCGCCACCCACGGCTGGAGATATAGATGATATTTTGTTTTTTCTTATGGATGAAGTGTTGGATGAAGTGTTGCCACTACTTGAGCAACTTTCCGATGGTTTAGATGAATTAGAAGAAGCTTCAATCCGAAGGCCCAGCCCGCGGGTGTTGCGACAAGCCTATGAAATGCGTTCTACCTTGCGCCAAGTGCGGGGCATGATTTGGCCCCTACGCAGCCAGTTGATTGTGTTAATTAGGCAGAGTTATCGCGTGCTGGATAAAGGTGCCATCAAGGGATTTAGGGAGGTTAGCAGCCATGTTGATGTGATATTTGAAACCGCTGAATTACTGCGCCATCAATGCGATGGTGTAACGGCAAGCTATATGGCAAGTATTAGTAATCGGATGAACCAGGTGATGAAAATGCTAACGATTATTTCAAGTATTTTTGTGCCGCTAACCTTCATTGCGGGCGTTTATGGAATGAATTTTAATCCTGATAAATCCCCCTGGAATATGCCGGAGCTCAATGCTTATTATGGTTATCCATTGTGTATTGCTTTTATGATTTTAATTGCTGGTATTCAAATGTTTATGCTCTGGCGCCGCGGTTGGTTTCAAGATTGGACAGGCACCCGTTAAGGATCCAGCAGCCCTTGGGGTGGGGTGAGCAGTAGCCAGCCAGCTGCCACATGCACCTCCGGCACGATTGGTTCCACAAATGGCACTAAACAATGGCGGCCATCGGCGCTTAGCTCAATTTCAAGCAAATCATTGCCGCCATGGTGCAAATCGATCACATGGCCAATGGCGGGGCCATCCACATCTAGCCGCACTTCTAAACCTTGAAGATCGAGCACATGGAATTCACCTTCTTCTAATTCCGGCCGATCATTTGCATCTACCATTAATTCGTGATTCACAAGCGCTTCTGCAGCGCTGCGATCATTAATGCCTTTAAAACACACCACAAATAGGTTGCGGCCCGGCAGTTGCCGGCCGCTGATTAATTCCAAACTTTGCAATGAACCACCTGGCCGTTGCAGCCAGCGGGGGCCGGGTTCGATCAAACGGCTAGGGAAATCGGTGGCAGGCAATATGCGCACCTCACCCTTTAAGCCTTGGGCTGCCACCACTTTGCCCACCACAAGATGGGGTTTAGCTAAGTTGGAATCCATTCCAGGCATGTGCGCGTTGTTCCCATGATCCTTCCCGGCAGCACGGTGCAGGTAGCAGATCCCAAATCCATCTACAACGGCTACCGCGGATTTGTGCAACGCATCAGTGGCAGTAATGCGGCGGTTTTATTTGAAGGGGGCAACTGGGACAAGCTGGTTACTATTTCGCTTAAAACCCTCACTGAAGTTGCGGTTTGAGCTTGGCTAGGGCTGCTTTTGCCGCCTGCTGTTCAGCTTCTCGGCGGGAGGCACCCCAACCACTGCCATAGGCTTTTTGCTGCAGTGATACCTGGCTAAAAAAGCGTTGGGGATTGCCGTGGCTGCGGTTGCGTTCTTCGCTTTGGTATTCGGGTAATTCAGCAAGGCTTGCCTGGCTCCATTCCTGCAGCGCTGATTTCCAGTTGTAGAGATGGGGATCGGCCTCTAATTCACGGCAAGTTAATTGCCAATGGGGTTCCAGCCAAAGGCGTGCAGCATCTAAACCCCAACATTGATAGATGGCACCAATCAATGCTTCGCAGCATTCGGCGCCAATGGTGGCTTGGGCGGCGCTGTCGTTGGCGGCACTGGGCCCCTTTTGGATGAGCTGATCGAGTTGCAGATCTTGGGCTAGTTTTGCCAGCCAGCGATCACTCACCAGTTGGGCCCGCAGGCTAGAGCGTTCGCCCACTGCTAACTGGGGGTTGCGGTGTTCTAGGAATTCAGCGCAGGCCAGCCGCAGCACTGCATCACCGAGGAATTCAAGTTTTTCGTGGTTGCGGGTTTGGCCGGTGCTGCTGTGGCAAAGGGCTTCTTCTAAGGGTGCCAGATTTTGGTTGCTGGCCTCAAACCCTTGGCTTTCTAGAAATTGCAGCAGGGCTGGATTAGGGGGAAAGCAGGACATAAGCCGGGTTCTGTTCGGGCTATTGCCCGGGGTAGTCATCTATCTGGGACCGTTGTTACCAACGGCCTCGAGCGGCGCACTTGTGGCGGAACCGGTTAATGGCCAACCATGGTTCCTGGGCCTTGCTCCCAGCCGGGGTTTACCTAGCCAGCACCTCTCGATGCTGCTGGTGCGCTCTTACCGCACCCTTGCACCCTTACCTGATCCCCGAGGGGCCATCGGCGGTGTGTTTCTGTGGCACTGTCCTCACGGTCGCCCGCACTGGGCATTACCCAGCAAGCCTGGCCATTGGGGAGCCCGGACTTTCCTCAACCGGCAGCTGCAGGCAGCTCCGATTGCGACCACCTCGCCTGCTTTCCTATTTTTAATGTAAGCCGAGGGGGATAATGGACGCCATGGGGCTGTAGCTCAGCCGGATAGAGCGACGGTTTCCTAAACCGTAGGTCGTGGGTTCGAGTCCCGCCAGCCCCGTTGAGTGCTTGCTGAAACTACTGGCTGAAATTAATTAAGCTTTAATTCCTGACGCCATTCGCTTAGGGGGCGCTCCCAGCCATCCTCCAGCCGGTAGCTGATCACACAGGGGGCCTTAAGTCCTAATTCAAAGCCACGGCTGAGGGCATGTAGAAGTGGCTCTAGGGGTTTGTCATTTTGCAATGTTGAAAGCATGCCGCCAAAAATCAACATCACCGCCAGGGGCGAACGGTTTTGAGCCAGGTTGAAGGCCTGCAAACCCAATTCGCCTGGCCCATCGGTGCCAAAGCCGGTTAGCACATGCACGATGTCGTGGGTTTCACGTAAGCGATGTATTAAAAATTCCCGTTGATTAGTAATAGGAGCTGGATCTATTAATGCCTCAGGTGTTAAGCCTTGGTCTTTAAGTTGTTTTGCATAGGTATGGCCAAGGCTGCCTTCTGGCAACTGCTCCAAGGCATTTAAATCAATCGGATTAGGCCGCCAGTTGTCGGCCAGCATCGCTTGGATTCCCGGCTGGTTTAGGAGATAACGGCCCATCTGTGTGGCGAGGGGGCTGTTCTGAACACCGCCTGCAATCGCAAAAACACTTTCAAGGCTATCTGGATGTTTTAGGAATTTCGCTAGCCCCGTCAGCATGCGTAGGGACTGAATGTGCTCGCGCAGATTTAAAAGCATTTGTTAAAATGTGTTTGCTGTATGCTAGCAAAGAAAATGGCTCCAAGTAGAAACCATTGGCTCCAAGTAGAAATAATTGCCTGCTTTTGCTGCTATTGCTAATTATTAATAGTTCCACTGTTAATTACAGCTGCTAGTGGTTCCCTATACGGCCTTTTATTGGAGCAGGGTATCGATGCTTTTTGGTTGTTAAATATCCACACTGGGAAATTTGGTTTGCTCAATCCGCAGCCCCACTACTTTCTGCTGCTTGGGCTATTAACGCTTGTATTGATCGCCTCAGGCTTACTTCTACTTCTGCCGCGGTCAAAAAAGCTCGAAACCAATTAACGAACCACTTGGATTAAGGAAAAGCAAATAGAACATTAAGGGCCGGAATCCTGGAAAGCTGCGCCACCTCCACAGGTGGTGGGCTGTTGCATCCCCGCCACCGTAGCTAGCGTAGGTGCGGCCACCAAGGAGTCATGACCCAGCTCCACGATCTGCGTTTACGCCTGTTGGTTCAACAGGAAAGTGAACGCATCGCCGGAAATTCTCCTGCTGAATTAGATCTTTCCGTAGTGCAAGCCCGCAGTTTGTGTTGGCTCGCCCTACTTGCTGAAGCCCATGAGGATCAAGCCAGTGATGCGGAACGCAGGGGTGATGTGGAGCAGGCCATGGGTTGGTTTGCTGATGCCATGCGCCTGCGGGATGTGATTCAGGTGGTTAGCACCATTGAAATTCCCCTACCCGTTGCTGCTGGCCAAGAGGAGGCAGAATATGAAGACGACGATGGGCAATTAGCCGCCTGATGGCATGATGGGTTTTGGTGAAGAAGGGAGCACGGTGCCAGAAGAGCCCTGCCAATGCCCTGATTGTCTGCGGTTTTACCGGGAACACGATCGGCTCATAAGGGAAAATCCCAGCCTGCGTCAGCAGCAGGAATTAAATTGGGCTGCACTGCAAGCTTTTCGTACCCTGGCAGGCAGGGTTTTGGAAGATCTCCAAAAAGTGCCAGATCCCACTACCCCAGGCCAAGAATTGCCAGCGGAAGATGAAAGCTTGCAGCAAGCATTAGCTGATCTGGAAAACGTAAACGCCCATCTTTTCTCCATTGAAGTGTTGATGGAGCGAATTTTTGATGTGCGTGTACCAGAAGCGGTTGAACAGAAATTCCAGGAGCTAGCTGGTGAGCTAGCCCCCGATCCCCTCAATGCCGACCGCTTACGTTTAAATCGCTTGCTCCATCAAACCCCCGATTTGAGCTGATTTAGGAATTTATTTCCTTATCAGTTGCTGTGCTGATGGTTATCGGAAATGGAGTTGCTTTCCAAATATGTTCGCAATATTCCTTGATTGAACGGTCGGAGGAGAAATAACCCATCCGCGCAGTATTCAATAGGCTCATGCGATTCCAATGTTGGCGGTTAGACCAGGCCTGGCTCACTTGATTTTGGCTATCCATATAGGAGGCAAAATCAGCAAACAGGAAGAATGGATCTTGGCCGCGTAAGTTATCAACAAGTGGCCGGAATAGTTCGGTATCGCCATTGCTGAAATGACCCTGTTCAATCACATGTAATACCTGTTGCAATTCAGGCAGAGTTTCGAGGATTTCCCATGGACGATAACCCTGATGACGCAGTTCTTCTATTTCCGGTGTGGTGCATCCAAATAGGAAGAAGTTTTCAGCTCCCACCTGTTCGCGGATTTCCACATTGGCACCATCCAGGGTTCCGATAGTTAGGGCACCATTCATGGCAAATTTCATATTGCCAGTGCCGGATGCCTCCTTACCTGCAGTGGAAATCTGTTCAGATAGATCGGAGGCAGGATAAACCCGCTCACCCAGTTTCACGTTGTAATCAGGTAGGAACACAACCCGCAGGCGGCCATCCATATCCGGATCTGAATTAACAGTTTCAGCAATGCCATTAATAAAACGAATAATCAGTTTTGCCATGTAGTAGCCGGGGGCTGCCTTACCACCAAAAAGCACTGTTCTTGGTGCAATGCCATCGCCTTGTCCATTCTTAATTCGCAGGTATTGAGCGATAACCTGCAGGGCATTTAGATGTTGGCGTTTATATTCATGGATCCTTTTTACCTGCACATCAAATAGGGAAGCCGGATCCACAAGCACATTGGTGTGGCTATGGATATAAGCGGCAAGATCGCGCTTTACGCCAAGTTTTGTTTGCTCCCAATGCTGCAGGAAGCCATCATCATGTTGATAGCGCTCCAGCTGGCGCAATTCATCTAGGTTATGGAGCCAGCCATCACCAATTGCATCATTAAGTAGTTTGCGTAGGGGTGGATTGCATAGGGCCATCCAACGCCTTGGTGTAACACCATTGGTTACATTGGTGAATTTTTCAGGCCATAAAGCAGCAAATTCCGGCATCAAGCTGCTTTTAACTAAATCGGAGTGCAGCCTGGCAACGCCATTCACATGGTGGGCGCCAACCGTTGCAAGGTGGGCCATGCGCACTGCCTTATTACCATCCTCATCAATGATCGATAGTTTGCGCAGGATGCTGTCGTCGCCGGGGTGCTTTAAACGCACCTGTTGCAGGAAGCGGCGGTTGATTTCATAAATAAGTTCCAGGTGCCTTGGCAGCAAACTTGCAAATAAATGAAGCCCCCATTTCTCCAGCGCTTCTGGTAGCAGGGTGTGGTTTGTGTAAGCCAAGGAGCGGCTTGTTATATCCCAAGCCACATCCCATTCCAGGTTTTTATCATCAAGCAAGAGTCGCATTAATTCCGCCACGGCGATGGCCGGGTGGGTGTCGTTTAATTGCACCGCCCAATGCTGGGGAAATTCAGTTGCAGGAATGCCGCGCTTATCCAAGTTGCGCAGCATGTCTTGCAGGCTGCAGCTAACAAAGAAGTGTTGTTGCTTTAAGCGCAAGCGCCTGCCTTCATCGGTGCCATCATTGGGATAAAGCACCTTAGAAAGGGTTTCAGAACCAACTTTTTCCTCTACAGCACCGTAGTAATCACCAATATTGAATGAATAAAAATCAAAGGATTCACTGGCGGTAGCGCGCCATAGCCGCAGGCGATCGCAGGTGTTTACCTTGTATCCCAAAACCGGCACATCGTGGGGTATGCCGATTGCATGTTCAGCTGGAATCCAGCGGGCGCGATATTCACCTTTTTCGTTGGTGTAGCCCTCGGTGCGTCCGCCGAAACCAACAAACACGGCTTGGTCGGGATGGGTCAATTCCCATGGCCAGCCCCCTTTAAGCCATTTATCGGTGATTTCTACCTGCCAGCCATCACGGATCAATTGATCAAAAATGCCAAATTCATAGCGGATGCCATAACCAACAGCTGGCACTTCCAGGCTGGCCAGCGATTCCACATAACAGGCAGCTAAACGACCCAGGCCACCATTACCAAGCCCTGGTTCTTCTTCCACATCAAGGATCTTGGCAATATCAATGTTGTTGAAGCGGCCAATCGCCTCAGCTGCCTCCTTTTCAATGCCCAGCATCACCAGGTTGTTACCAAGTTGGGGGCCGATTAAAAATTCAGCTGATAAATAGGCAACGGTTTTACTGGGTTGGTTTGCTAATGCTTCCTTACCCGCTAGGAACCGGGTCATTAGTCGATCCCGCACCGCATAGCTCAGGGCCATGTAGAGGTCGTGGGGGGTGGCATTTGTGGCCAGCTTGCCCAGGGTGAAAAACAAATGTTCAGTGATACCAGCAAATAAATCGCCTGCGCTAAGGCCACTCCGTTCTGGATCGGCGTAGCAACTGGGGGTGGGCATGCTGAATTCCGTAGGTTGCTGGCTCATGACCTGTTCAAGGAGTTACTTGAAACGTAGCGATGGCACAGGAAAGAACTGTTAAGAGTGGCCAAAGCCTTTTTTAAGCAACCCGTTAGCGGATACTTGGAGCACAGATCAGCCCCAGGCTTCATTGACCCCTCTGTTCGCAAGCAGCCACGCCGTTGTGGAGGCCACAACCCTTGTGGTGGCGGGTCGTTTTTTATTAATCCTCGTGGCGGCAAGGCTTTTGGGGGAGTTGATGGTGCGGCTGCAGCTGCCCACAATCCTTGGTGAATTGTTGGCGGGGGTATTTCTTGGCGTGTCGGGGTTGCGTTTGGTGGTGCCGCCAGAAAGTGGTGTGGCAACGGCGCCGTGGCTGCTTAATTTCACCGGCAAATTGGGGGAGGTGAGCAGTGAACAGGTGAATCAGATCTCAAATGGCACCTATCCGTTTCTGCAGGCGGTGGCCAGCATCGGCCTCTATTCACTTTTATTTCTCACCGGTTTGGAGAGCGAACTGGATGAATTAATCGCTGTGGGGATCCAGGCCAGCACCGTTGCCTTGGCGGGGGTGATCTTGCCCTTTGCCTTAGGTACCGCCGGCCTGATGGCTTTATTCCACGTGGATTTGGTGCCTGCAGTGTTTGCCGGTGCCTCGATGACAGCCACCAGCATTGGCATTACCGCCAGTGTGTTTGGTGAGCTGGGCATGTTGCGATCGCGGGAGGGGCAGATTGTTATCGGCGCTGCAGTGCTCGACGACATCATTGGCATCGTTGTGCTGGCGGTGGTGGTGGCCCTTGCCAGCGATGGGGGCTTGAGCATGGGCCCGATCCTGCAATTGGTTGCAGCTGCATTGCTGTTTGTTCTTGCGGCCATAGGTCTAAGCCGCACGGCAGCTCGCCCCTTTGATTACCTAATAGATCTCCTAAAGGCCCCAGGTGAAATTGTGGTGGCCTCTTTCCTGGTGCTTTGTTTGTGTTGTTTTGGGGCTACGGCCATTGGCTTAGAGGCTGCCTTAGGGGCCTTTGCCGCTGGTTTGATCCTCAGCCGTTCGCGCCACACAGAGGCGATTCAAGAAACGGTAAAACCTTTGGTTTCCCTATTCGCAACGATTTTTTTTGTGTTGATCGGCACCGCCATGGATTTATCGGTGTTGGATCCAACTAATCCAGCTAATCGGGCTGGCTTGGTGGTAGCTGCTTTTCTGTTTGCCGTTGCCATCCTTGGCAAATTGGCCTCCGGTTGGAGTTTTCTTAGTGCCGTGCCCACCAAGCGATTGGTGGTGGGTTTGGGGATGATGCCAAGGGGTGAGGTGGGTTTGATATTTCTTGGTTTAGGCACCACTGCCGGTTTGCTTACACCTTCTCTAGAGGCGGCAATTTTGATAATGGTTATTGGCACCACCTTCTTGGCACCGATTCTGTTGCGCTTAGCAATCCCAGCAGATCAGTTGCAAACTGCCGATGGCAACTCCTAAACGCAAACGGCCCAATCCCTGGAACCCTTCAGCACCGTTGCTGGTGGGTTTTTGTTTTGGTTTAACTTTTGGCATTACCCATCGTTTGCTAGATGGCCGCTTTGCCAATTTGGTGCGGCTTGGCGAAAGATTTGAACTAAAGAGCTTTCCCGGCACGGGTTTGGAGAGTTTGCGCATGCGCTATGGCTTGGATCGGGTGGATTTGCTGGCCACACCAGAAGTAATACCTCCATTGGCTACACCAGTAGTTCCCCCGCTTGAACCAGCAATGGCGCCAGAATCTGCTCCAGCCCTTCCCGCGCCATGAGCACCCCCGATACGCTTTTGCAGGCTGCCTTAAATCGGCTAGCAGCTAGGGCCAGCAGCACTGCCATCGATGCCGCTGCCCAATTAAGCCTTCTAGCTCAAGATGCACCCCAAAAAATAAGAACCGACCTGCAACTTTTTTGGGAGGAGGTGCAGGCGGAGGCCGATCGCCTAGATGGCAATCCAACTGCCTCCCCAACAACAGATGCCCCCACTGGCCTGCAGGAACAGGTTGATGGTTTACGCGAACAGGTGGCCAGTTTCAACCGTTTGTTAGAGGACCAGGTTTGAAGCTGGCAGTGCGCAGTTTTTGGCGCTCCCTGCGCATTTGGCGAGTGGTGTTGCTTTTGCTGGCACGGCTTTGGTGGGATGGCCAAGCCTTTACTTACATCGGCGGCATCACGGAACAGCGGCGCCAGCGCCGCAGCCAGCGCCTAGCCCAGTGGTTGGTGGAAACCCTTTTGGCATTGGGTTCTGCCTTTATCAAATTGGGCCAGTTGCTATCGGCCCGCCCCGACATCCTGCCGGCTGCATGGGTGGAGGAATTGGCGCGGCTGCAGGATCGTGTGCCACCTTTCCCTTTCAGCCAGGTGGAACAACGGCTGGAAAAGGAATTGGGGCCCCGCTGCCAGGAAATCGTTGAGATCGATGCTGAACCATTGGGTTCCGCCAGCCTTGCCCAAGTGCATCGCGCCCGTTTGCGCAGTGGCCGTGATGTGGTGCTCAAGGTGCAGCGCCCTGGCTTGGAATTTTTATTTCGGCTTGATCTAGTGGTGATGGCTCAGGTGGCGGCCCTATTGCAGCGCCATCCCAGCTGGGGCAGGGGTAGGGATTGGGTGGCGATGGCAAAGGAATGCCAAAGGGTGCTCCTGCGGGAGCTTGATTTCCGCATCGAGGCGGAACATGCAGCCCGCTTTCGTCAGCAATTTTTAGAGGATCCTCAAATCCGGATTCCAGCGGTGGTGTGGGAACTATCGAGCCAACGGGTGCTTT
>MWMJ01000044.1:0-11650 GCA_002151525.1 Synechococcus sp. Lanier
CCGAATTTTTACCCAGCGGTTCCCTTCAGCCCACCAGAGCCTGCGAGATTGCAGGTTCACCTGCTGCAGCTTTTTGGTGCGCACATGGGAGTGGCTAACGGCCATGCCGTTGTTGGCCCGTTGACCGGTTAGCTGGCACACCCGAGACATCTACTTAATTCCAAATAAGAACTATCTCACCATCCTAGCAAAGCAGCGGGGGCGTTGATTCAGAGGCCCCTTTCCATCAGTTGCCCCATCAGATCGCAACTGCGCTGTTGAAAACCAGCCAGCTGATTTGGCTCGAGGCCACCCACGGCCAACCTGGCCATCTCATAAAGGTGGCGGCTCAGCTGTTCCGCTAACACCTGGCTTGGGGAATTGGCCCCAGGGCTGGTTGTTAGCACCGCCCCAGATGAAAGCTTTAGCAATCCATCCACAAGGCGGTGACGACGGTTTACGAGCAGCACGTGGTGGTCTGGTAGGCCTGGCAACCTCTGTTCCATCAGGGCTCCCATGTCGTTTAGGCGGCGCATCTGCTCCGGCAAAAGAATTAAGGCTGCCGGTGCGTTTTCGCCCTTGAGGCTCTGCACCTGAATGGTGATTTTGTCGTTAGACAACGACTGCTTGAATAAATCGCGCAATTTTTCGCTTGCTTCTTTGCCATCGGCATCGGCAAGGCTTGGTTCCTGCTCTTGAAGGCTTGAATCCAGCTCTGAATCAACCCGCTGAAATTTCAATTCACCATGGCGCATTTCAAGCCAAGGAATGAATTGAGCATCAATTAATGAATCAGCCAGCAAAACTTCAGTCCCCTGGCCCTGCCAGAGGGCAAGGGCGCCCGCCTGGGCGGCCTCGTCGTTGCAGTAGAGAACCCGTTCCTTGTGGTTTGCATCGGTGCGGGATGTGTAACCGTTAAGGGTGGTGAAACTTTTATCAGCAAATCGGATTGGATCTGGCTCTGAAGCTTCGCCCGGATCATCGGAATTCTCAGGCTTAAGGGTGGTGCCAAATAAAATTATTTCTGCAATTTGATCAGCAAACTTATCATCTTCCATGGCACCAATTTTAATAAATGGAGCCACTGAATCCCAAATTTCGGCGTATCTGCTTGGATTATTTCTTTTTAATTCCTTAAGTCGATCACCAACTTTTTTAGCAACAAAACCACCAATTGAGCGCACCTTGCGGTCGGTTTGTAAAGCTGATCTGCTTACGTTTAAGGGGATATCTGGTGAATCAAGCACCCCGCGCAAAGGCAGCAGGTAGCGGGGGACAACCTCCTTAATTGAATCGCTTACAAATACTTGGTTGCAGTAAAGCCTAATTTCGCCCTTGTCCCAGTCCCCTCGGCCAGCGAGTTGGGGGAAATATAATATGCCCTGTAAATTGTATGGGTAATCGGTATTTAAATGCACCCATAGCAAGGGGTCGCCTTGAAAAGGATAAAGATAGCGATATAAATTAAGATAGTCTTCGTCCTTTAAGTCCCTAGGGCTTTGTCTCCAAGGCGCTTCACGCTTGTTAACTGTTTCCCCATCAAGCTGAACTGCAACCGGCATGAAATCGCAATAAGTTGTTATTAGATTGCGTATTCTTGCGGGCTCAATATATTCGAGTTCCTCATCTTGAAGATGTAAAATTATATCGGTGCCTGGTTCAGCCCTCTCGCCGGCTTCAAGGCTGAAGTTTGGCGAACCATCACAGCTCCAGCGCACTGCTTCTGAACCATCTTTTGCGCTGAGGCTGAGCAACTCAACCTGTTTCGCAACCATGAAGCTGGAGTAGAAGCCAAGGCCAAAGTGGCCGATAATTGCATCGCTCTCCCGTTTGTATTTTTCTAGAAATTCCTCTGCGCTGGAGAAGGCAACTTGATTTATGTAGCGCTTAACCTCATCGGCTGTCATGCCGATGCCGTTGTCGCTGATGGTGAGGGTATTGGCTTCCCTATCTATTCGTATTTGAATGCAACCTTCAGGTCCTTCGCTGCAATCTCCAGCCATGGCAGCCATGCGCCTTTTGCTGATGGCATCGGTGCCATTACTAACTAATTCCCTAAGGAAAACCTCGTGGCCGCTATAAACTGCCTTTTTGATTATTGGAAAAATATTTTCGGTGTGAATCTGTATCTGACCTTTTTCTTCTAGCACCGTCATGGGTAAATCAATTAAAAACTTTTCAACCTTAGGCAGCTGCTCCTCCAAAGCTCAAGGCCCCTTGAGGGTGGGTTCTCCGAACCGGCTTAGCTGATTTGCTGTAGTTCAGGGCGTTCCTCAGGCAAGATTGCACCCTCAACCGGGCACACCTGCAGGCAAATACCACAATCGATGCAGGTTTGAAAATCAATCCAATAAAAGGCTGTTCCCTTGGGATTTGCCCCTTTGCCAGGGTGTATGCAGGCAACGGGGCAGGCATCAACACAGTCGGCAATGCCTTCACACACGTTGCTGATGATCGTGTGGGCCATCGGATTAAACCTCTTTAATGAAACTCTAAATTCCCAAATGCAAAAATGCCTGCTGTTTTATTAAAGATTGGAATCTAGCTTTTAGCTGAGCCAGTTGAGCAAGCTGATGCCTCGAGCAGTGGCATGTTTTTCAGCCTCCTCCTTTGTGTTGCAGGGGTGAGGCCAGAGTTCAGCCTGTTCACCGCGGCGGTGGCACTGTTGCTGGAGGTTTAGGGCTTGGTTCAGCAGCTCAGATCGCTGAAATGCCACGAGCCAACATTTTTTGTTTGGAAGGGGGGCATGGCCGCTGGCATTGCCAAGCAAACCCCGCACCTCGCCAACGGAGAAACTAAAGCCCACCCCTGTTGCCTCGGCATCTAAAGGGCTGAATTTTTTCAACAATTTGTTGTAGCGGCCACCGTTGGCAATGGCCACTGGTGCATGGGGTCCCTGGCACACCAATTGCATTACCAAGCCGTCGTATAGGGCGAATTGGGGTTGAAAGGTTGGATCTAGTTGCAAGCGAATTCCAGCACTGGCGGCAAGGGGCGCTATTGCCGAAAGCAACTCCTCAAGCTGATCCAGCAGTGCGGCAGGGCCAAGCAAGTCTTTAAGTTTATCCAACACCAGCTTTGGCGTTCCCCTCAGTTTGATTATTTGCAGCAGTAGTTGCAGTTGATTGTTGTTTATGGCTATTTGTTTTAAACCCAGCTGATCCCCATGGCAGAGGGCCCAGCGACAATTTTGTTGAACTGACGGCTCAATTTTTTCAAGCACTAGTTCAAGCAGGCCTTGGTGACCGATTAATAAACAGGGGGCGTGCTCTTCGTTTAGGGGTAGATGCCCTGCAGCATCAAGCAAAAGCCTTAGTAATTCAGCATCCCCAGCTGGGCTGGCGCTACCCATTAATTCAACGCCGCTTTGTAGCTGCTCGTTGATTTTTGGATTTTCGCCATCAAGCCTTTCAGCCAAAAAGATCGAGCCGCTGTAATGCAGTCTTAAAGGTCTTTGCAGAGCTCCGAGCCTGGTGCAAGCGGCCCTGGCAATGCTGGCTGTCATCTCTGGCCGCAGGCCTAAGGGCTCATCGGCAACAACCTGTAAAACCTGGGCTGAGGCGATAGCCCCACCCGCTTCAAGGGTGTCTAAACGTTCAATGCTAGGGGGTGTTACCTCGCTGTAACCCCATAGCTGATAAACCTCGGCGAGGCGATCACAAATCCATCGGTTTGCCCCAACATCCTGGGGCAAAAGATCGCGGGCGCCGCTGGCGGGCTGCAAGGCCATGGGTGCTTACGCAACATCGGCCAAATCCTATGATTTATAAATCTCTATAGGCATCGGTTGGCAGCTGGATAAACCAGCCAATAATGGCTTAACAAGCCCCGGACTGGATGCCACACCCCTGCCGCTAGCAAGATCCAGCGCTGAACCATTGTAATCACACACAACCCCGCCGGCCGCCTCAATTAGGGCAACACCTGCAGCCAGGTCCCACGGCTGCAAACCCCTTTCCCAATAGCCGTCTAGCCGCCCTGCTGCCACAAAGGCCAAATCAAGGGAGGCGGCTCCACCACGCCTAACCCCATGGCTGCGGTGGGAGAAATAACAAAATTCGGTGTAATTGTTGTTTTGCACTTCAAAGCGGTCGTAGGCAAATCCAGTTACCAGTAGTGATTCACTTAAATCGTTGCAACCGGAAACCTGAAGCAGCTCGCCATTGCAATAGGCGCCTAGGCCATGTCCCCCCCAATAAGACTGCTGCAGGGCTGGGGCTTCAATGGCACCAAGAATTGGCTTGCCATGTTTTAGCAACCCAACAGAACAGGCAAATAGGGGAAACCCATGGGCGTAGTTCGTGGTGCCATCAAGGGGATCTACGCACCACTGCAATTCGCCAAGGGGGCCTTGCAGGCCCGCTTCCTCGGCCAACACCCCTATGAGCGGGCTGCGCTGATGCAGCACTGCAAGAACGGCTGCCTCAGCTGCTAGATCAGCTTCCGTCACCAGGTCGCCGGGCCTGCCTTTGCTACGCACTTGCTCAAGCTTTCCCCAGTGCTTCTTTAAGGCATTAGAGCCAGCGGCGGCAGCTTCTTTGGCTATTTCAAGCAGTTCTAAGTGGCTTTGAGTGGGCATTGATTAATGGTCCTCAAGGGGGATTGCTTTGCGGACCCTGCCGCGGGCGAAGGCTTGGCCAAATTGCAATAAATAAACCTCATCCTCGGCTTGGGTTTCTGCAACCAAGGCGCCTCTCACCTGAGCAACGCAAAGGAGGGCATAGCCTTTTTGCTTAAGATCGCGCGAAAGTCCAAGGGCTTCAGGCTGCTCCAGGTTGCCCTCAAGCACCCTTACGGCGCAAGCAGTGCAACAGCCATTCCTGCAGCTGAAAGGCAATGGCGTGCCAAGGGCCTCAAAGCCCTGGAGCACGTAGGAACCCTCTGGCAAATTGGCGCTATGGGTTTCCCCCGTTAGCCGGTCATGGATGGTAACCCGATGAAGATCAGCCATGGGGAGTTGAGGGTTCAACTGCTAGGTTGCCACGGGCTATGCAAAGCCAGTTAAGGAGAGGTGGCCGAGTGGTCGAAGGCGCAGCACTGGAAATGCTGTATAGGGGCAACTCTATCGAGGGTTCGAATCCCTCCCTCTCCGTTCCAATTTGCAGCCTGGCTAGCTTGGTTTGAAGAAGCCACAAAGAAAGCTGCTCATTTTTCGGGTGCAGATTTTGTGGGAGAAGATTTTGTGGGAATTGTGGTTCAACTGAGCAGCCGATCCTGTTCAGTAAAAGGCAAGAATTCCGAAGTTACAGCCCCCCCTTGGGGGGTGTAACTAACATGTGGGGATAGGCTATGTATTTAAATCAACCGAACCTACCGCTCACATATTCTTGAGTTGATTGTTGCTTTGGATTATTGAAGATGTTGGCTGTTTCATCAAATTCAACTAAGTAGCCCACTTTGCCACTGCCACCTTCAACGGCAACGGCGTTGTAGAAGGCGGTCATGTCTGATACACGCACAGCCTGTTGCATGTTGTGGGTAACAATCACAATCGTGAACTCATTCTTCAGTTCATGCATTGTTTCTTCAACTTTAAGAGTTGAGATCGGATCAAGCGCTGAGCAGGGTTCATCCATCAGAATTACATCAGGTTGGGTGGCGATTGTGCGGGCAATACAAAGCCTTTGCTGTTGGCCACCCGATAGGGAATAACCACTCTCTTGAAGTTTGTCTTTGCACTCGTCCCAAACTGCTGCACGGCGCAGGGAACGTTCAACCAACTCGTCCATGTCGCCGCTGTAGCCGTTTATCCTTGCCCCAAAGGCAATATTTTCATAGATACTTTTTGGAAATGGGTTTGGCCTTTGAAACACCATGCCAATTCGCCTGCGCACTTCAACGGGATCCACCTTGGGTTCGTATAAATCCTGTCCTTCATAAATAATTCTTCCTTTTAGGCTAAAGCTTGGGATCAAATCATTCATCCGGTTAAAGCAGCGCAAAACAGTGCTTTTACCGCAGCCGGAGGGTCCGATGAATGCAGTTACCTTACCCCGGGGCACCTCTAGAAAAACACTTTTAACTGCTTCAAAGGATCCATAGCTGATCGTTACGTTGTCGCAGGTGATAGCAACCTGCTCGTCGGGAACGTCGGTGATGTGGGTGGTGAAGGTCATTTGAATTGTTTAGTGGGGATTTTTTGTAGCTTGACAGTGGCTTGTTAACGCTGGGCAAAGCCGGAAATCCAGCGTGCAAAAATGTTCATTCCCAAGATCATAATTACCAAAACGAATGAAGCTGCCCAAGCTAAGGTGATTTGAGCTTCGTAAGGCATGATTGCAAAATTAAATATCAAAACAGACATTGTGGCAAGGGGTTTGAAAATACCCTCAGGCCAGAAAGGTGAAAAGAGGGCAGTAAATATAAGTGGAGCTGTTTCACCGGCGGATCTGGCAATTGCTAAAACAATGCCGGTTGCAATGGGTGCTACCGCAGCGGGTAGCACAACCTTAATTGTGGTAACAAACTTAGATGCCCCAACGCCAAGGGCACCCCATCTAAGTTCTTGGGGTACGAGCTTTAAACCTTCATCTGTGGTTTTAATAATTGTTGGGAGCATCAGAACAGAGAGGGCCAAACCGCCGGCTACAGCCGAATAACTATTGCCAAACAAAACTCTTGTTGAAACAACCAAACCATAAATAAATACACCGGCGATAATTGAGGGTACACCCGCCAATACATTTGTTCCAAATCTAACAAATTCTGAAAATTTATTGCCCAGGGAAAATTCAGCCAAATAAATTCCGCCACCAACACCTACTGGAACAGAAAATACAACCGAAATCAGGGTTACAAGTAAGGTGCCCAACAGCGCATTTCCAATTCCACCGCCTTCAAGCCCTGGTGGGGGTGGCAATTGAACAAACATTAATGGATTGATAACTGATATACCCTTAAAGAGCACGTAGACAATTACAAAAATCAGAGGCAGAACGGCAATTGTTGCAAAGGCGGAGGCCAGGCCAGTCATGAAAACGTTTGCCTTGTTCCTAAGTAGACCTGGTTTGCGGAGCAGAGATGATGGACTGAAGTTAGAAGCTGTTGATGTCATTTTAGTAAATTAAAGTTTTGGATGAGATTGGTTTGTTGTTATTCATATTTTAAGCTTAACCGCTTAACTATCCATTGTGCTAGTACATTAACAATAAAAGTTATTACCATTAAAACCAAGGCTGCATACATTAAAGCTGAAACCTGTATGCCATCAGCCTCGCCAAACTGGTTGGCAAGTAATGCGGCAATAGTATTGCCAGGGGCAAACCAAGAAAGATTAAAGTTTGTTGAGTTGCCAATAATCATCGTTACAGCCATCGTTTCTCCCATTGCCCTGCCAAGGGCAAGCATGATTCCGCCTATGATTCCAGAAACGGCTGCTGGTAAGATAATTTGAAAAATTGCAGTCCAGCGGGTTGCACCAATTCCGTAGGCGGCCTGGCGTAGATCAGGGGGCACTTGATTTAAACAATCCCTTGAGATTGCCGTGATAATCGGCAGGAGCATAACCACCAAGATCAAAACGGCAGGCATAAAACCTGGGCCGTTGGGGGGCGTGCTGAAAAAAGGAATAAATCCAAAATTGTTATGTATCAGATTTAATAGTGGCCTGATCGATGGCTCAAGAACAAATATCGCCCATAATCCCAAAACAACGGAAGGAATTGCAGCAAGCAACTCAACCATATTTGAAATGAGAGTTCGATATTTTAAGGCTATAAAATTTTCAGTTAAGAATATTGCAGTTCCAACACCTAAAGGAATAGCTAAAATCAATGCCAATACAGAGGTTAAAATTGTGCCATATATGGCAGTGAAGGCACCAAATTTCTCTTCAACTGGATTCCAGGTGGAGCTGGTGAGAAAATTAATACCAAATAATTTAATTGCCTCCCTCGCTTCCCAAAAAACAACAAGAAATATGCCAAAAAGAATAATTCCCACTAAGGCTGCCAGCGCAGTTACCAAAGAACGGAAGCCGTTGTCTAGCAATTTGTCACTTGCTGGTCTGTGGCGCAGGGTGTAAAGCAGATCTCTGCGGGTTGCTTCCATAATCAGATTGCAGAGCCCTCAGCATGCTGGATGATATTTAACTGCAAGTTAAGCTATTTGAATAAAACAAAAAAAAGGGAGCAAATGCTCCCTTGAGTAATATGATTAAAACTAGATTTAAATAATTAAAAGATCTAACTATTTACCAATCTGCTTAACAGCAGCCTTCGCCTTGACAAGAATGTTGCCTTCTAGGGGAACATAACCAAGATCGTCGGCCAATTTCTGAGCCGCAGGGCTCAGGGCGTAGTTCAAAGCCTTTTGGATAGCTTGAGCTTTATCGTCGTTCCCGGTTTTGTAGGCCAGAATCCAGGTAAGAGTAACAATGGGGTAGCTCTTAGCACCAGCGGGATTGGGGTCTTCACCAGCGTTCATGTCGTTGAGCTTGATGTTGTCTAGGCCAGCGGCACCAGAAACAGCTGTTGGTTTAACGAATTTACCAGCTTTGTTTTGAATAGCCGCGGCTTTGATAGCGCCACGAGCAAAGGCTTGGTTGAGGTAACCAATTGAACCTGGGGTTTGTTGGATTACACCAGCAATTCCTTCGTTGCCCTTGGCGCCAACTCCAACGGGGAACTGAACGCTTTTACCCTCGCCTACTTTGCTCTTCCACTCAGGTGAAAAGGCGGAGAGGCTGTTGGTGAATGCAAAAGTTGTACCAGAACCGTCGGAACGGTGAACTACGGAGATGGGGCCCGCGGCACACTTTAGATCCTTCCAATCGGTAATGTTGCCAAGGAAAATATCAACAAGTTGTTTTTGGGTAAGCTTTAGCTCACAACCGGGCTTGTTGTAGCCAACGGCGATGGAGCCACCAACCATAGGGATTTGAACAACGCCACGGCTAACTTTGGCAGCTTCTGAATCCTTGATTGGTTCGTCTGTAGCGCCGAAATCAACAGATCCAGCTACAAATTGACGAACGCCAGCCCCAGAGCCAACAGACTGGTAGTTCACTTGGCTACCGCCTTTGGTGTTGGCGTAGTCGGCAAACCAGCGTTGATAGATGGGAGCAGGGAATGATGCTCCGGCACCACTGATGGTGGTTTGAGCAAGCACGGGCAGAATTGTTGCAGTGCTAAGGGCCGCAATGGCGCTAAAAGCAACCGCTTTCTTGGCGACAGGCATGGGAGCCAACTTTGGTTCAAAAGATTAATACGTTCTTTTTCTTAAGGCTGCGTTATCGCCTTAGGGCTGACTGGTTTGCCATTGCCCGTTAACTTTAAATTCATTCGCTCAGGTCCATGGGGAGGATCGTTGGCATCGACCTCGGCACTACCAATTCAGTTTTATCTGTTTTGGAGGGGGGGCGCCCAGTTGTTGTTGCCAATGCCGAGGGCTTGCGTACCACCCCATCGGTGGTGGGCTTTAACCGTGAAAAAGAATTGTTGGTGGGCCAGGCCGCCCGTCGCCAATTGGTACTCAACCCACGCAACAGCTTCAGTAATCTGAAACGGCTCATCGGTCGTTTGTGGGTTGAGCTAGACGATGCCAGCCAGGCCGTTGCCTACACAATTCGCGCCAACGATCAAGGCCAGGTGCGGGTTGTATGCCCTGGAATGGAACGGGAGTTTGCTCCTGAGGAGCTAGTTGCCTGCCTACTGAGAAAACTTGTAGACGATGCCACCACCTACTTGGGGGAACCGGTTGAAGCGGCGGTGATAACCGTTCCAGCCTATTTCGATGATGCCCAGCGCCAGGCCACCCGGGATGCAGGTCGCTTGGCTGGTTTGAACGTTGAACGCATCTTGAATGAACCCACGGCAGCGGCCCTCGCCTACGGCTTTGATCGCAACCGTTCCCAAACGGTTTTGGTTTTTGATCTTGGTGGTGGCACCTTTGATGTTTCTGTTTTGAAGATTGCCAATGGCGTTTTTGATGTGAAATCCACCAGTGGCGACACCCAACTTGGCGGAAACGATTTCGACCAACGCATTGTTGATTGGCTAGCCGATGCCTTTCAGAAAAATCATCAGATCGATTTGCGCCGCGATCGCCAAGCACTTCAACGATTGTTAGAAGCGGCTGAAAAGGCCAAACAAGAACTATCGGGCACCCAGCAAACCCAGATCTCTTTGCCTTTTATCGGCACAGCTCCCGAGGGGCCCCTGCATCTGGAAATAAACCTGGATCGCCGCACCTTCGAGGGCCTTTGCCCAGATTTATTAGATCGTTTGCTTCGGCCTGTTCAAGAATCGCTTCGCGATGCTGGTTTAGCCCCCGAAGACATTGATGAAGTTGTGTTGGTGGGCGGCGGCAGCCGCATGCCAATGGTGCAACAACTTGTGCGCACCTTGATACCTAAAGAACCCAGCCAAAACGTCAATCCAGATGAGGTTGTTGCCATTGGCGCCGCAGTTCAGGCCGGAATTCTCACCGGGGAACTGCGCGATTTAATGCTCAACGACGTAACTCCGCTTTCAGTGGGCCTTGAAACCATTGGTGGTGTGATGAAGGTGATCATCCCCAGAAACACCCCGATTCCGGTGCGTCGATCGGATGTATTCAGCACATCGGCAGCAAATCAAACAACGGTTGATATCCACGTGCTACAGGGTGAGCGTCAGATGGGCAGTGATAACAAATCCCTGGGCCGTTTTCGTTTGGCTGGTATTCCCCCAGCACCAAGGGGGGTACCCCAGGTTCAGGTTTCCTTCGATGTTGATGCAAACGGAATCCTGCAGGTTTCTGCCACGGATCGCACCACTGGAAGGCGTCAAAGTGTCACGGTTCAAGGCAGTTCCAACCTCAGCCAACAGGAAATCGACCAGCTTTTAGCTGAGGCTGCAAGCAAAGCCCTCGAGGATCGCCGCAAACGTTCGGAGGTTGATCGCCGCAACCGCGCTGAAACCCTCATCGCCCAAGCGGAACGGCGCCTGCGGGATGCATCCCTTGAGTTAGGGCCCTACGGCGCAGAACGCCAGCAACGCAGTGTTGAGAGTGCCCTTAGGGATTTGCGTGATGGCCTCGAACAAGTGGATGAACGGGAGCAGGATCTTTTAGTAAGTCAGTTGGAGGAGGCCCTTTATGGCTTAAATCGCCGCTTGGCAGCTGAGCGCCGCGAGGGGGAGTCGGGTGGGCCATTACAGGGGCTACGCAGCACCCTTGGCTCGCTTAAGGATGAATTATTTGCCGACGACGACTGGGATGATTGGGATCGATCAAGTAAACGACCTGATGATCCCTGGGGGCGCTATTGAGTTCTCCCATGGTTTCGCCTAACCCCACCGACCACTGGGAAGTGTTGGGTTTAGAGCCCGGCGCCAATCAGCAAGCCCTAAAGCAGGCTTTTCGCCGCCTGGCGCGCCGCTGGCACCCAGATCTAAATGCCAATGATCCAGTAGCGGAAGAGCGCTTTAAACGGATTAATGAGGCCTACGCTGTATTGACTGACCCCAGTCGGCGTGGCTTGTGGGAAGGGGGCGACCAGAAGGAAGAACAGGATCCCTTTGCCACTGGTTTTCCAGATTTCGAAACCTATTTGGAAGCCCTGTTTGGCAAGTTTCCTGAGCCTGAAACTGAACTTGAACCCGAACCCAACGGTTGGCCCGCAACCACCCCAGGCCCACCTCCGCCGCCAGTGCAGGCCCAAGGCAACCAGGAAACGCTGATAAAACTCACT
>MWMJ01000045.1:0-11465 GCA_002151525.1 Synechococcus sp. Lanier
TTGCAGCTCCCGGCGGGGGTGCAGGGCAGTGGCCTCGCCGAATAATTCCAGGGGCACTTCCTCACCGGCCAACAACTGATCGAGCACATGGGCTCCACCGCGGCGGCGAGGTGTGTCAAGGCCAGCACCAATGGGTAAACACAATTCGCTTGGGCCGTAACCGCCACCGGCCGCCACCCCCCCCAGCACTGCCCTGCGCAAGCGCAGGGGTGGATCGCAGGGGCCAAGGCTCAGCCAAATTTGACCCTGGTCGGTGAATTCGCAGCTGCCGGCTGCCACCACATCCGTGCTGCCATAGGCCGCCTCCAGCCCTTGACCCTTGGCCAAGGCGCGAAATTCCAGGGCGCTGCACACCCGCAGCTTCCCCAGCAGCTGCTTTTGGCGCAGTTCTTCTGGGGTTCGGGGCTGGAAAGCCATGGGGGGCTGCTTTGTAAGTAATGTTGGATGTTCTCCCGGCCAAGCGCAGCAGGCAGTTCCATGGCGGATCCCACCGGATCGATCACCCCGGAAGGTTCCCCCGAAGGGTCTACCGAGCGAATCATCCAAACCGACCTACGCAGTGAGATGTCGCGCTCCTATTTGGAGTATGCGATGAGTGTGATCGTGGGTAGGGCCCTGCCCGATGCCCGCGATGGTTTGAAACCAGTGCATCGCCGCATCCTCTATGCGATGTATGAGCTTGGTTTAACCAGCGATCGGCCCTACCGCAAATGCGCTCGTGTGGTGGGAGAAGTGCTAGGTAAATACCATCCCCATGGCGACACGGCCGTATACGACGCCTTGGTTCGCATGGCCCAAAGCTTTTCGATGCGCGCGCCGTTGATCGACGGCCATGGCAACTTTGGTTCCGTGGATAACGATCCGCCGGCCGCGATGCGATACACCGAATCCAGGTTGCAGTCGCTCACCACCGACAGCCTGCTGGAGGACATCGAGGCCGAAACCGTCGATTTTATCGACAATTTTGATGGTTCCCAGCAGGAACCAACGGTGATGCCAGCGCGGTTGCCACACCTGTTGCTGAATGGCTCCAGCGGCATTGCCGTTGGGATGGCAACCAATATCCCCCCCCATAATTTGGGTGAGCTTATCGATGGGGTGTTGGCACTGATCGCTAATCCAGAATTAGACGATCGCAGCTTGATGTCGATAATTCCCGGGCCGGATTTCCCAACCGGTGGTCAAATCCTCGGCCGCCAAGGCATTCGTGAAACCTACAGCGGTGGCCGCGGCTCAATCACGATGAGGGGCGTTGCTGCAATTGAAACCCTTGAGGTGAAGGGTAGGCCTGATCGCGATGCCGTAATTATCACCGAATTGCCATATCAAACAAATAAGGCAGCTTTGATTGAGCGGATTGCAGAGTTGGTTAATGATAAAAAATTAGAAGGAATTTCAGACATACGTGATGAAAGTGATCGCGATGGCATGCGAATTGTTATTGAATTGCGTAGGGACGCATACCCCCAGGTTGTGCTTAATAACCTTTATAAAATAACACCACTTCAAAATAACTTCAGCGCCTACATGCTCGCCCTTGTTAAGGGTGAGCCGCTGGTGCTTAACCTGCGGCGAATGTTGCAGGTGTTTATTGAATTCCGCATCGAAACAATCGAGCGGCGCACCCGTTATCTGTTGCGCAAGGCAGAGGAGAGAGATCATATCTTGCTCGGTTTGCTCGTTGCGCTTAATGATCTAGACGCAATTATTAAATTGATTCGTGGCGCCGCTGATGCCGCCACTGCCCGGCAGGAATTAACTGCTCAACATGGCTTAACTGATATCCAAGCCGACGCAATTTTGCAGATGCAATTGCGTAGATTAACCGCCCTAGAAGCGGATAAAATTAGGCTCGAACATGAGGATTTGCTCGCTAAAATTGCCAACTATAAAAACATTCTCGAAAATCGCGAAAGGGTGCTCGAAATAATCGAAGCAGAACTAAAGCAGTTAAAGGAAAAACACAGCACCCCAAGGCGCACCGAAATCCTTGATTTGGAAGGTGGGCTTGAAGATATTGATCTGATCGCTAATGAGCGTTCGGTAGTGCTTCTCACTGAAAACGGTTATCTCAAAAGGATGCCCGTTAGTGAATTTGAATCCACCAGCCGCGGCACTCGCGGTAAAGCTGGCACTAAAAGCCAAGGCGAGGAAGCGGTTTGTTTATTTATTAGCTGCAATGACCACGATTCGCTTTTACTCTTCTCCGATCGCGGTGTTGTTTACTCGGTTCCCGCCTACCGCGTGCCGATTGCCAGCCGCGCTGCTAAAGGCACGCCAATAGTGCAATTGCTACCAATACCGCGGGAGGAAAAGATCACCTCCATATTGGCTGTTTCCGCCTTTGAAGAAGAGGTGCAGCTACTAATGCTCACCAGCGGCGGATATATAAAACGCACACTTCTCTCAGCCTTTTCCAATATTCGTGCCAATGGTTTGATCGCCATTGGTTTAGAGCCCTCCGATGCCCTGCGTTGGGTGCGTTTAGCCAAGGTTGGCGACAGTGTGTTGATTGGTTCATTAAAGGGAATGGCGATTCATTTCCGAATTTCTGATGATGAATTAAGGCCCCTGGGTCGCTCCGCCAGGGGGGTGCGAGCCATGGCCCTGCGCGCTGGCGATAGCTTGATGAGCATGGATGTGTTGCCAAAGGATCTTGCCGATCGCATCGCCAATAGCAACCTAGAAATTGCCGATGCAGCAGCTGATGCCGATGCCGACGTAGATGTGCCAACCACCAGTGAAGGACCCTGGGTTCTGGTTGCCACCGCCTCCGGCCTTGGTAAGCGGGTGCCAGTGGATCAGTTCCGGCTTCAGAAACGCGCTGGCATGGGTTTAAGGGGAATTAAATTCCGCCGTGATGGCGATACGTTGGTGGGTTTACGGGTGATGGGCGAGGAAGAAGAATTGCTTTTAGTGAGTGAACGCGGTGTGATTGTGCGCTTGCAATCCGATGCAATCCCCCAGCAATCCCGGGCTGCCACTGGAGTGAGATTGCAGAAATTAGATTCCGGAGATCGATTGGCTGAAGTGGTGTTGGTGCCGCCGGCCCTAGAGCTTGAAGAAGAGGTTGGCGCAGACGCCGAGGCTTAAGTGATGGCAAACCCTGGCGTTGATTTCTGGGTTGCTAATACGATTGCAGATTTGATCCAGGGGGACGTTAAAGAACACCTCCCCCTAGCTGCAATCCCCTTAACTGGCGATGTGTTGGGGATGGGCACCACCACCAGCATTGATAACGGTGAACTTAGCTTTTTACGCAATTCCACTGGCAACACCACCATTTGGAAATGTGAGTCAGTTGATGGGGGCATTCGTGCCCTACGGCCTGGCGACGGCAGTTCCCATTTCCCCTACGTTTGTTTTACTGCTGATGCCTCTGCCCTAGAGGTTTTACTTGATCCCCTTGAACTTGTTGGTGTTGGGCAGCAACCACTTCAAATGCTTGTGGCTGCTGCAATCAAGCATTTGCAGGAGCAGGGGCGATTGGCGGCGGCTCCGATCTACGGCCTGCGCTTGGAGTTGGAGTGGCAAAGCCTTGTAATCACTGTGGCTTCTAAGCTCTGCATGGGTCAGCAACGGCGCAATACAGCTATTGCCCGCAGCAAAATCAGCGAGGGAACTGCCGCCAGCAGCATCTACGACCTATTGCAGCACTACCGGCTTGCCCCTGAAGATCCTGGTAATGCCAATGATCCCGTGCGCTATCTCGGAAATTCAATGGAGTGGGATTGCTGTGGATTTTTTGATACCAACCCGAGCGCCGGGTTAGTTACGATCCCAAATCCTGATGCCCACTTACATCTACATGGTTGCAGTAGTGATCTTCGTTATGGCGGCCATTTGCACCATGAACACCCTGGCAGCTGTTTAAAAGCAGTAAAGCGTTTTGCTATCTACCCACTGCAGCAACTGCAGCGCCTCAGCAGTGATCTAGCAATTGAAGCACTTAGCTACAACGCTGCTGTTGCCAGCTTTAAGGTTGTAAATCGCGGTGCTATGGATGTGAGCGATGTGGGTGTTGCCGTTGTGGTGAATGATTGCTACTCGAGCCATCTATTTCTACGCATGCCTTGGCTTGCGGCAGGCGCTAGCGAGCAGTTTGAAGTGCCCCTTGCCCTTGCCAGCGGCAGCCACTGCTTGGAGGTGATAGCTGATCCAGAGGGGCAGATAATTGAACCAACAAATCAGCAGGCTAACAATCGCGCCCGTTTAGATCTAACGCTTTGATGGCAGCCACCATAGATGTGCTGGTTATCGGCGCTGGGCCGGCGGCCCTCTGCATTGCAGCCGCCCTTGCCCAGCAGGGCTTGAGGGTTAGGGGCATTGCACCCCATGATCCAAGCGATCAGTGGCCAAACACCTTTGGTATCTGGGGCCCTGAAGTGGATCAATTGGGCCTCCAGCATCTGCTGGAGCACCGCTGGAGCAACTGCCATAGCTACTTTGATATAGATATCAATCACCCCATCAACTATGGCCTTTTTGATAAACAAGCCCTTCAGCAACACTGGCTTGATCAATGCCTAGAAGGGGCTGTTGATTGGCAGCTGGGCCAGGTGGTTTCAGTAGCCCATGATTCCAATCATTCATCAATTACCACCGCAGCTGGTGAGTGCCTAGAGGCGCGGTTGGTGTTAGATGCCAGCGGCCATCATTCCCCATTTGTGAAAAGGACCCAGCTCAAGCCAGTGGCAAGCCAAGCGGCCTATGGCATCGTTGGCCGCTTTTCGGCGCCGCCGGTGGAGCCTGGTCAATTTGTATTGATGGACTACAGAGCAAATCACCTAAGTGAGCAGGAACGTAACAACGAACCCGCCACTTTTTTATATGCCATGGATTTTGGTGCTGGCCTCTTTTTTGTGGAAGAAACCTCCCTTGCCTTGGCACCCCCTGTGCCCTATGGGCAATTAAAAGAACGCCTATGGCGGCGTTTAGCCCTGCGGGGAATTGAGCCGCTTCAGGTGCAGCACGAGGAATTTTGTTTATTCCCAATGAATTTAGCCTTGCCTGATTTGAAACAACAGCTGCTGGCTTTTGGTTCTGCCGCCAGCATGGTGCATCCCGCCTCTGGCTACCTAATAGGCGCATTATTGCGCCGTGCTCCAGGTTTTGCTGCTGAGATCGCCGCTGGCCTCAGCCAGCCGGAGCTGAATTCTGCTTTGATTGCTAAACGGGCCTGGCGGGTGCTCTGGCCGTTGGAATTAAGATTTAAGCATGCAATTTATAGTTTTGGTTTGGATAAATTAATAGCTTTTAATGAAGCTAACCTCAAGGCATTTTTTAGCAGTTTTTTTAGATTAGCTCAACACCAGTGGTTTGGTTTTCTCACTAATACGCTCAGCCTGTGGCAGCTGATAGCTGCCATGCTGCAGCTATTTATTAAATCGCCTCCAAATGTTCGATGGGGTTTGATTGGGTTTTCTATCTCTAAAGCTAAGCTTTAAAGATAGGCTCAAGTGGTTGCCCCGCTGCAGCTGCTGCCCTGGCCTGCGGTGCAGCCATAGCAATGGTTGCCAACATTAATTAGATTGCCCGCAAGATCCTCAAGGCAAACATTTCCAATATTTACCTGTTTTTGTTTTGCAAGTAGCGGTAATTCAAGCATTTGATTGAAATCGCAATCGTAGATCCTGCCATCAGCGGCCACCGATAATGTTGTGCGGCACATCAAACCGCAAACGCTGGCTGGATTGAAAGCATCCACCAGGCTTTGCATGTATATATTAGTGCGTCCATTGGCTTCTAAGCCATCGAGAAATCTAGCGATTGGCATGTTATTTAAACCAATTAAATGATCAAAACTCACCCCTTCTTTACCGAGGCATTCGCGCCATTGTTTTTGATCGCATGGGGTGAGTTTTTGCAGGGCTTCCCCCGGCGGGTTGCTCATCAATGAGAGCGGCAGGTTTGGATCGCCAAGGCCATATCCCAAGGCATTCAACTTGCGTAGGGCCCGCATTGATGCTTCCCAGGTGCCAGGGCCCCTTTGGGCATCGGTTGTTGAGGCTTTGCAGCTGGGCAGGCTGGCCACAATTTGCACCTGTTTTGCCGCCAGCCAGGGGGCTAGATCAGCTAGGGCTGGTAGCAATAGCACCGTGAGATTGCTGCGGTTGATCACTTGGCAACCTCGATCACGAGCTGCCTGCACAAGGGTTTTGAACTGGTGGTGCAGTTCTGGTGCACCACCGGTGAGATCAACCACTTCCGGCCGTAGTTGATCGATTGCGGCAATGCATTGCAAAACAACTTGCTCAGGCATCTGGCTTGCCCCCTGGTGGGGGCCTGCCTCCACATGGCAATGGCTGCAGTGCATATTGCAGAGTTTGCCCAGGTTTAACTGCAGCACCTTTAAGTGCTGCGAGCGACGCAAGGGGTTCTCTAGTTTTTCGTTAAAGCAGGGCGATGCTGCCAGGGTCATTGGGCCAGCCAATCACTGGGTTCTATCAAAGGAAATAGGAAATCTTCCTGTTCCACAGCATCTAGCCAGATGCGTTCTTTTTCATTGGAGCAATGGTTTGGCTTAAGCAATTCCAGCAACCGCCAAAAACGATCTAGATGGCGGTGAATCCGTTCGCGGGCCAATTCTGTGGTGGTGCCAGCCCGCAGGATGAAGCTCCAATCTGATGATTGGGCCAGCAGTAATTCCCGTGCCGCCTGTTTCAACAGTCGTAGCCGTTGGGGATCCCTTTGCTGTTGTTCCCTGCCGCTCGCTTCCACCATTGCCAATGAAGCGCGGTGCCAATCGGGCACAACCCAGGCATTGCTTTCACTTAGCCAATAGGAGTGATAACCACCCTGGCCCCAGCTTGAAGGTGATGGCCTGCAAACCTGCAGCTGGGCGCCATTGCTCAGGCTGCCCTTGAGGCTGCAGAAATTAAGGCCAGCGGCGGCGCCTTGCAGGAAAACCTGTTCAAGAAATTGCGGGCCCTCAAACCACCAATGGCCAAATAATTCAGCATCAAAAGGGGCCACCACCAACGGTGCACGATCTATCAATTCACCCAAGCCCCGCAGTTGTTCCAGCCTGCCGGCCACATAGCTACTGCCATGGCGTTGGGCGGTTAGGGCGGCGGCAACGGGGTCGTAGGGCAATTTTTTATTTAATGGACAATCACCGCCACTCACCCGCCGCAGTTTCAAACCAAGGGGCCTGCTACTCAAGATGCCAGCTCCCTGAAGCTCCTCTTCGGGTAGATCCCAGCCGAGGTCGCGGTGGAATTCCCGGTAGGAGCCATCGCCGGGATAGCCATCACTGGCCGACCACACCGGCAGGGTGGCTTCACTGTCGCGCCCAAAAAATGCAACCGAACTTGGTGAACAAATAGGTGCATAAACCCCATAGCGGGGCCGCGGCAAGCTATGGAGCAACCCATGGGCGTCTAGCACCGCATAGCGCAGGCCCGCTGCCGCTAATTGCTGGTCGAGTCCTTCGTAATAGGCGCATTCAGGAAGCCAAATGCCCAGGGGTTTAGCGCCCAACAGCCTTTCGTGTTCCCTTACGGCGGTTAGCAGTTGAGCGCGCACCGCCTCCGGTGGATCCCGCAGCAATGGCAGATATCCATGGGTGGCACTGCAGGTGAGCAAATCAAGCACATCGGCCTGCTGCAAGGCGGCAAAAGCGCGGATCGGTTCGCCATTGCAATCGCTAAAGGCCTGTAGTTGCAGTTTGAAATGCTGGTGCAGATGGCTGGCTGCTTGCTCTTCTTCAGGTTGTGCCCGCTGCAGCAGCTCAATGCGCTGCTCGATCCAAGCGGGGAAACGCTCCTGCAGCACAGGATCGTTTAGCAGCGATAGAAGTGTGGGTGAAAGGCTCATCGTGAGCCTTGGCTTTAAACCATTGGCATCACAGCGGGCCAACATGCCCAATAGGGGCAAGTAGCTCTCTACCAGGGCTTGAAAAAACCAGTCTTCCTCAAGTGACCCTGGATTACGGCTGCGCACATAAGGCAGATGGCCGTGAAGCACCAAGGCCAGAGCTCCAGTGGCCATGGACATTCATCGATGAGCTCAGTTTACGGCTCTTGATACTCATGGCCCAAGCGCTTCTTAGAGTTGCAACAGAGTTCAACAGGGAGGCGCGGATTCCGCGGACGTATCAATGGCTAAGGATCCAGGCCGGGTATTGATTTTCGACACAACCCTTAGGGATGGGGAGCAGTCCCCTGGCGCCAGCTTGAACCTGGATGAAAAACTTGCCATTGCCCAGCAGTTAAGCCGTTTAGGGGTAGACATCATCGAGGCGGGTTTCCCCTTTGCCAGCCCTGGTGATTTCGATGCGGTGCAGCGCATTGCCACAGCCGTTGGCAGCACTGATGGCCCAATCATTTGCGGCCTAGCAAGGGCTACCAAGGGCGACATCAAGGCCTGTGCTGAGGCGGTTGCCCCTGCAGCCCACAAACGCATTCACACCTTTCTCGCCACTAGCGATATCCACCTGGAACATAAGTTGCGCAAAAGCCGAGCTGAGGTGCTTCAGATCGTGCCTGAGATGGTGGCCTATGCCCGTTCCCTTGTGGAGGATGTGGAGTTTTCCTGTGAAGACGCCGGCCGCAGTGAACCGGAATTTATGTATGAGGTGATTGAGGCAGCGATTAATGCAGGAGCTAGCACCATCAACATCCCCGACACGGTTGGCTATTCAACCCCGGCTGAATTTGGCGGCTTAATTGAGGGCATAAATCAGCATGTGCCAAATATCAATCAAGCTGTTATTTCAGTGCATGGCCATAACGATCTTGGCCTGGCAGTTGCTAATTTCCTTGAGGCGGTCAAACATGGTGCCCGTCAATTGGAATGCACAATCAATGGCATTGGTGAAAGGGCGGGTAATGCATCCCTAGAGGAATTGGTGATGGCTTTGCATGTGCGGCGTTCATATTTCAACCCTTTCCTGGGGCGAGAGGCGGCCAATCCAGAACCGCTCACTGCAATACGTACAGAAGAAATCTATAAAACATCACGCTTGGTTAGCAACCTAACCGGCATGGCTGTGCAACCAAATAAAGCGATTGTGGGGGCAAATGCCTTTGCCCACGAAAGCGGTATCCATCAAGATGGGGTATTAAAAAATCGGCTCACCTATGAAATTATTGATGCCCGCACAATCGGCCTAAGCGATAACCGCATCAGCCTCGGCAAATTAAGTGGTCGCAGCGCTGTACGCGCCCGCCTAGAGGAACTTGGCTACACGCTTAGTGGAGACGATTTAGATGATGCTTTTGCTCGCTTTAAGGAACTTGCCGATCGCAAACGTGAAATCACCGATAGAGATCTTGAGGCCATAGTTAGCGACCACACGCAGCAGTTACAGGCCCATTATCAATTGCTTGGGGTGCAGGTTAGCTGCGGCACTAATCTGCAACCCACCGCAACTGTTACCCTCCGCACCATCGATGGCAAGCAACGCAGTGTTGCTTCTATTGGTACGGGTCCTGTTGATGCAGTGTGTGGAGCATTGAATCAATTGGTTCAAGTGCCCAATGAACTGGTGGAATTCTCAGTGAAATCAGTTACTGAGGGCATTGATGCCATGGGTGAAGTAACAATTCGCTTGCGCCAGAATGGGCGTTTGTATTCCGGCCATGCTGCCGATACCGATGTGGTGGTGGCTGCGGCCCAGGCATTTGTTAATGCTTTGAACCGCTTGGTGAGCAGTTTGCAGAGCCAGCCTTTGCATCCCCAGCAAACCCCCCTGCCGGTTTTATGAAAAGGCTTCGCACAGCCCCTTTAGCCCTTGCTTTGCAACTGGGACTGTTGCTATTGCTGGCTCTTGTAATGCTGATGCCATTGCTATGGCTGTTAAGTACATCGTTAAAGGGGCCAGCTGAAGATATTTTCAGCACTCCGCCTAACCTATGGCCATTGCAGCCAAGTTTGCAGGCCTACGGCAGTTTATTTAGCCAGAGCCCGATGGCTAAATATCTTTTTAATAGTGCCCTGGTAAGTGGTTTTAGTGTGATAGCTAATCTGTTATTTTGCTCCTTGGCTGCATTCCCCTTGGCGCGTATGCAATTTCGCGGCAGGGGCATGGCTCTGGCTTTGGTGGTTGCAACAATATTGATTCCATTTCAAGTGGTGATGATTCCTTTGTATGTGTTGATGGTGCAACTTGGCTTGCGTAACACTTTAGTGGCTTTAATTTTGCCTAATGTTGCCACGGCGTTTGGCATATTTTTATTGCGCCAAAGTTTTCTTGCTGTGCCCGTTGAATTGGAGGAGGCTGCCCGCATGGATGGCTGTTCCCCCTTGGGGGAATGGTGGAATGTGTTAATTCCAGCTGCAAAGGCTGATTTAATTACATTGGCTATGTTTGTTTTTATTGGCACTTGGGGTGATTTCCTCTGGCCTTTGGTAATACTAGATGATCCAAATCTATACACATTGCCCTTGGGATTACAGCAACTATCAAGTAGTTTTTCCCTTGATTGGCGGCTGGTGGCAGCTGGTTCGGTTGTGTCTATTTTGCCGGTTCTTTTTATATTTATTTTGCTGCAGCGCTTTATTTTGCCAAGCGCCAGTGGCGATGCGGTGAAGGGTTGATCAGGCGCTAAATCCTTTACGGGCAGGAATCGGATAGGGGATTCGCCGGTGGCGCATTCGTTTCCACACCTGCACAAATGCAGCAACTAATAATTCGGTTTCAGCTGTTTCTAGGCCACTTAGGGCCATTTGATTGTCGTATTTACGGGCCTGGATGATGCGACGTACGGCATCTTTAGCTTCGGCTTCACTGGTTTCCGGTGGCATTGAACGTAGGGCTGCTTCACAGCCATCGGCGAGCATCAAAACAGCCGTTTCCTTTGATTGGGGCCTGGGGCCGCGATACCGGAATGGTTTGTCGCTTGCATTCGGATTTTGTTCCCTGGCTTTGTGGAAGAAATAACCCATCCGCAAGGTGCCTTGATGTTCTGGGATGAAATTGATTACCGGTTTAGGCAATTGGAAGCGGCGAGCCATCTTGAGGCCTTCATCCACATGGGCCTGAAGAATTTCAGCACTGCGCCAAGGGTCGTTTAAGTGTTCGTGGGGATTATTACCGCTTTGATTTTCGATGAACCATTGGGGTGCATGCAGTTTGCCGATGTCGTGATAAAGCGATCCCGTGCGGGCAAGATCAACATCGCCGCCGATCGCCCGCACCCCCTCCTCCGCCAGGCTCGAAATCATCAAGGTGTGCTCAAAGGTGCCAGGGGCCTCTGAGGCCAGCTTGCGCAGCAGCGGCCGTTGCAGATCGCTTAGCTCCAACAAGCGCGAACGGGTTACCAGCCCAAAAAGTTGTTCCACAAACGGAGCAAGCAGTAAACCAAGCAGCAATAGCCCCCCCATCAATACCCCCTCCGCCAGTAATTCCCCCCCGGGGGGCCTCCCCTGCAATTGCTGGCCCAGGGCCTCCACCAGCAGGGCGGCAACCGTTAGCAAAATGCTGTTTTGCAGCATCTCTGCCCGCGAACGCTGGCGGCCCG
>MWMJ01000046.1:0-10357 GCA_002151525.1 Synechococcus sp. Lanier
TTCTCGAACTGAAGGTGCCGCCAGAGGGCAGTGAACTGTGGCAATTGCAATTCGGCTTGCAGGCCGAAGCTGATCCCAGCCTGCAGAAACCGGCAGCGGCGGTGTGGGCTGCAGGCGCAGGCAACCTGCAGCTGGGTGAGATTTTGGTGCCAGAACCGGCGGAATTATTGCTGGAGGGCTTGGGCAGGGCCCTGGTGGCATTTGAACCCCTGGCCAGGGGTTTGGAGGAAGCCACCCCTGAACAAATGCAATTGGCACCAGCCGAGGCCTTTGTTCTGGTGCGCACAGCCACTAGCCGCCTGCGGGATGTGGGCGTTGGAGTGGTGTTACCGCCAAGCCTCAGCGGCGGCCTTGCCAGCAGGCTTGGACTGGCAATTACAGCTGAATTACCAACTGGCACCAAGGGCTTCAGCCTGGGAGAAAGCCTGGATTGGCAGTGGGAGCTGATGATCGGCGGCGTAACAATCAGCCTGAAAGAGCTGGAACGGCTCCAGGCCAAACGCAGCCCTTTAGTGCAACACAAAGGGGCCTGGCTTGAACTACGCCCTGGCGACCTACGCAATGCTGAAAAATTTTGCGCCATCAATCCAGCCCTCAGCCTCAACGACGCCCTCAGGCTCACTGCCACAGAAGGTGAAAGCCTGCAGCGCTTGCCCGTTCATCAATTCCAAGCCGGACCACGGCTACAGGCGGTTTTAGAGCAATACCATCAGCAAAAAGCCCCCGACCCCCTCCCCGCCCCTGAGGGCTTTAACGGCCAGCTGCGCCCCTATCAAGAACGGGGCCTCGGCTGGCTTGCCTTTCTGCATCGCTTTAACCAAGGCGCCTGCCTGGCAGACGACATGGGGCTTGGCAAAACAATCCAACTGCTGGCCTTTTTGCAGCATCTAAAAGCAGAAAAAGAATTGCGCCGGCCGGTGTTGTTGGTGGCACCCACCTCAGTGCTCACCAACTGGCTGCGGGAAGCGGCCCAATTCACACCAAAAATAAAAGTGCTGGAGCACTACGGGCCAAAACGAGCTGCTAGCGAAGCTGCCCTAGCCAAAAGCCTTAAGGGGGTAGACCTAATGCTCACCAGCTATGGCTTGCTGCAAAGGGACGGCAACCTCCTGGAAAGTGTTGATTGGCAAGGGGTGGTGATCGATGAAGCCCAAGCGATTAAAAATTCCGCCTCAAAACAAAGCCAAGCCGCCCGCCAGATAGCTCGGCCCCTGCGGCAGGGTCGCTTTCGCATCGCCCTAACCGGCACACCAGTGGAAAACCGGGCCAGTGAATTGTGGCCATTGATGGATTATCTGAATCCGCTTGTATTAGGGGAGGAGGATTTCTTTAGGCAACGCTACAAATTACCAATTGAGCGCTATGGCGATAGCTCGTCGTTAAAAGATCTCAAAGCGAGGGTGGGGCCCTTTATCTTGAGGCGCCTAAAAACAGATAAATCAATAATTAGCGACCTACCAGAAAAACTTGAGCTAAATGAATGGGTTGGCCTTAGCCAAGAGCAAAAACAGCTATATACCAAAACCGTTGCCGCTAGTTTAGAAGCGATTCAAAGGGCACCACTCGGCAAAAAACATGGCCAGGTGCTTGCCCTGCTAACCCGCCTAAAGCAGATCTGTAATCACCCAGCCCTCGCCCTTAAGGAGGAATCAATAAGCGATGGATTTGCTTCAAGGTCTGCCAAATTACAACGTTTGGATGAACTACTTGAGGAGTTATTAGAAGCAGGTGATCGCGCCTTACTATTCACTCAATTTGCTGAATGGGGCCACCTATTACAGGCCCATCTACAGCAACGCTGGCACCAGGAAGTGCCCTTTTTACATGGGGGCAGCAGTAAAAATGATCGCCAGGCAATGCTGGATCGCTTCCAGCTGGATCCCCGCGGACCGCAACTATTTTTACTATCGCTAAAAGCCGGTGGGGTGGGCTTAAATCTCACCCGTGCCAGCCATGTATTTCATATCGATCGCTGGTGGAATCCGGCCGTAGAAAACCAGGCCACCGACCGCGCCTATCGAATTGGTCAAATAAATAAGGTGCTGGTACATAAATTTATTACCAGCGGGTCAATTGAAGAGAAAATAGATCGCATGATTCGTGAAAAAGCAAAGCTTGCTGCTGATATCATTGGCAGCGGAGAGGAATGGTTAGGGGGGCTTGAATTCAGCCAATTGGCAGATCTGGTAGCCCTGGAGGATAATTAAACAATGCCAGCCAACAACTCAAACAATTCAATCACCACCAAATTAGGTAGTGATGGCTTAGGCCAGCAGCCCTGGTGGGTTTTGGAATGGATGGAATTAATTAATTCCTATCGCTATAAAAAGCGTTTGGAAAGGGCTTGGATATATGCGCGGGAAGGGAATGTGCTCTCCATACGTTTTGAGGGTCGCAAGGTGCAAGCCCAAGTGCAAGGCACCGAAGCAGAACCCTACAGGGTGAAATTATGGCTTGATGTGTTAACTGATGAGGATTGGGAATTTGTTCTAGAGGCCCTCAGCCAAAAAGCGCGCTGGGCTTGCCAACTACTGGCGGGGATCATGCCCCAGGATATTGAGCGGGCATTTGCCGCCAGTGGCCGCAGATTGTTTCCATTTAAACTAGACGAAGTTGGCAGCGAATGCAGCTGCCCAGACAAGGCAAACCCTTGCAAACATATAAGCGCTGTTTATTATTTAATGGGTGATCGTTTCACTGAAGATCCCTTTGTGTTGTTTCAATTGCGCGGGCGCAGTCGCAATCAATTACTGCAGGAGCTAGCCGAAAGGCGGCGGTTGCTATTGAAAAACAGCAGTGCCCCTGCAAAACAAGGTGCTGGCACTAACAATGGCCCCGATCCAGCTAACTGGTGGAGCTACAACTCCCCTTTAGACCCTGATTTGGTGGTGATCACCCCTGCAATCGAAGGGGGTACGGGCTTAGCGGAGGCAGGTGAACTGCCCTTAGCTGAGGAGCCATTGCACCCGCAGGCAAATCAATTGTTTTTGGAGCGTTTACGAGAGCACGGCAACCAAAAAGCCCAACTGGCCATGGTTGAAGCGATGGCCGCAGCCTCAACTAGCAGCCCATGAAGCAAACAATGCCGGCGGATCCGCCATGGCTTAGCCCCCAAGCCCTGGGGCTGGTGAGCTTGATTCTGCAATCCCATCAAAAACTATTCGGCCGGCCCTTGCTTAAGGCCCAAGGCAGCCGCCTTGCCGCCCAGGAGTTATTTGTGCTCGACCAGGTGGTGCTATGCCACAACGGCGCTGAAGATCCAAGTTTTATTTATGCCAATCGTGCCGCTCTATGTCTTTTTCAACGCAGCTGGCAGGAGATGGTGGGTATGCCATCTCGGCTTAGCGCCAGCCAGCAGCAACGCTTAGATCGTGAAAAGTTTCTCGCTCAAGTAAGGGAAAAGAATTGCATCGATGGTTATGCAGGTGAGCGTATTAATAGCCAAGGCAAACGCTTTCAAATAAGAGGTGCAAGGCTATGGAATTTGTTTGATGCCGAACAGCACTACAGAGGGCAAGCCGCTTGCTTTAGCGATTGGTGGTGGTGTGGGGAACCGAATCTGGTATGGAGTGCCGAACCAAAAAGTTCGGTTGCCCCACTACGCAAAAGCATGATGATTGCCGAAGATTGATTCGTTCATTGATATTCGAATCATGCTCACCCGCCACACCACTCCCTTTGATCTTTTCGAAAAACTTGAGCAGCAATTAGCTCAAGCTGAAAGGGTTCCCGCAGCTGAAGTTATTGAAACTAACGACAGCTACCAAATCTCCCTGGAATTGCCCGGTGTTGATCGGGAATCAATCGATGTGAAAGCAACCGAGCGCAGCTTGGTAATTAGCGCTGAACGCAAGGCTCCCGAATCAGCAAACGAAACCGAAGCCCAAGCCCTGGTGAGAGAGTTTCGCTACGGCAATTGGAGCCGCAGCTTCCGCTTCCCCCGCGGCATAAATCACAACAGCTTAAAAGCCAACTACAAAGATGGCTTATTGCAAATAAATGCACCAAAAGCTGAATCGAATACTGCCGTAAGTGTTGTGGTTGAGGGCTAAATCGAAAGGCCGCTTGTGGAGCATTTAGGTTTAGGCCACCAGCAAACCTAGATGCTCCACAGGTAACTAAATATTTCACTGGCAATGGGCGCAACACCCAAACAAGATTCCAAACGCTCCACCTCAAAGATATTTTCCACTAAAAATCATCCATAGGAAGGTATCAACAACGACCACACTCTAAAATATACACACAATAAAGCTTGCCTCTACACATAGGCCAAGGTGGCCTAGGGCACAGCTGTTTAAGCCTGCAACAGGTAAGACTCATCAAGAATCAATGCACGGTGTGGAATGGAATTGGTTCGTGTTTGCACCGCCACCGCCCCAGGCTTACGCACTTGGCTAAATGCCCTGCGTAAAGACCTCATGCGTTTGGGCCACCGGGTGGAGATTATCGACAACGGGGCAGTGCACGGAGCACTGCGGGCCAGCCACCCAGATATTGAAGGTTTGCTTTGCCTTGATGCCACCCTGCAACCGGATCGAGAACAAGGGGGCCTAGAACTTTTAACCCGCCTGCAATGGCACGGGGAACCGGGTACCGATGAAACCCTGCAGCAATTTCGCGATCAGGTGTGCGCCCTAGTGGCATCTATCCCAGGGCTGAGCTTGCGAAAAACAGCATCAACCCAGCCCTAGAATTGATTCATTGATTAATTGCCATGGAGCCCCGGCTCACCCTGCAACAGGCTGAAATAGCCGCCGATACAACCACCCTGCGGTCGCTTGATTGGGATCGCAACCGCTTTGATATTGAATTTGGCCTCCGCAATGGCACTACCTACAACGCTTTTTTGCTGAGGGGTGAACGCACCGCCTTAATTGATTCAAGCCACGCAAAATTTCGTAACCAATGGCTACCGGCCCTAAAGGATTTAATTAATCCCACAGACCTTGATACTTTAGTTATTTCCCACACAGAACCAGACCATTCCGGTTTGGTTGCAGACCTATTAGATCTCAACCCCGAACTAGAAGTTGTTGCCTCCAAGGTAGCGATCAATTATCTCGAAAGCATGGTGCATCGCCCCTTTCGCAGCCGCGTCGTAAAAAGCGGTGATTTCTTGGATCTTGGCACCAATAGCAGCAGTGGTATCAACCACAAACTTGAATTTCTGAGTGCCCCAAATCTGCATTGGCCAGACACTATTTTCAGTTTTGATCACGGCACCGCCGTGCTCTACACCTGTGATGCCTTTGGCTTGCACTACTGCAGCAATGAAATTTTTGATCTGGATCCTGGCGCCATCGCTCCAGACTTTCGCTTCTACTACGACTGCCTGATGGGCCCCAATGCCCGCAGTGTGTTGCAGGCCCTTAAACGAATTGAGGCGCTGCCACCGCTGAATCTAATCGCCACCGGCCATGGCCCTTTATTGCGCGATCATCTCAAACTATGGCTAACCAACTACGGCAACTGGAGCCGTGAACGCAGTAAAGGCGACCGCTACGCCGCTGTTGTTTACGTGAGTTCATATGGCTTCTCTGATCGCCTCAGCCAAGCCATATCCCGCGGCATTAATAAAACCGAATTGCCTGTGCAACTGGTAGATCTACGCGGCACCGATGCCCAAGAGCTATCAGCCTTAATCGGGGAAGCGGCTGCAGTAGTGCTGCCCACACCGCCCAGCAAGAGGGATAGTGAATTACAAAACAATTGGGGCACTGTGTTAGCTGCCCTTAATGCCAAGCAACCCGTGGGTTTATACGACGCCTATGGCGGCAACGACGACCCTATAGATGCCATTGCCGGCCAACTGCGGGAGTTGGGACATGCTCAAGCTTTTGCACCCCTAAGGATTCGCACGGTGCCTGATGCAGCCGCCTATCAACTCTGCGAAGAAGCGGGCACAGATTTGGGCCAGTTGCTACTGCGTGATAAGGCAATCGCCGCCATGAAGGCCCTTGATGCCGACCTAGATAAAGCGCTCGGACGCCTCAGTGGTGGCTTGTATGTAGTAACTGCGAAACAAGCCGAACGCAGTGGTGCCATGGTGGCCAGTTGGGTGAGCCAGGCCAGTTTTAATCCACCTGGTATCACCGTTGCGGTAGCTAAAGATCGCGCCATCGAAGCGCTAATGCAGGTTGGAGATAGGTTTGTTTTGAATGTGCTAGCTGCCGATAATCACCAAATTCTATTGCGGCATTTCCTCAAGCGATTCCCCCCCGGCGCCGATCGCTTTGCTGGTGTTGCCACCCTAGAGAATGCAGCAGATGGTGGTCCGGTTTTGAGTGAAGCCCTGGCCTTCCTAGATTGTGAAGTGAAGCAGCGCCTTGAATGCAACGACCATTGGCTCATCTACTCTCAAGTTCGCAACGGCAACGTTGCTAACCAACAGGCCCTCACCGCCACCCATCACCGCAAAGTAGGCAACCACTACTAATGGCTGATCGTTGGGTTATTCAGATACCGCTGGAAGATGGTTTGGTTTGCCTCCGGGGCATAAGCCCTAGGCGCTTGCGCTTTGAGGTGGAATATGGGTTGGAGCGTGGCACTTGCCACAACAGCTTTTTATTTCAAGGTGTAGGCAATTCAGCCCTGTTGGTGCATCCGCCAGGTGCTGCTTTTGCTGAACCATTTCTGCAGGCACTCACTCAACTGGTGCCAACCCAAACCAAATTAACGGTGGTGCAGGGTGATGTGAATCCAAATCGGGTGGCGTTACTGCAACAGTTAGTGCAAATCTGGCCCAAATTCAATTTGGTGGCATCTAATGCAGGAGCCAAGCTACTAGAGGAGCTTTGGCAGCAAACACCACTACCAGCGATTGAGGTAGTTAAACATGAACTTCAACTACCCCTAGCTGATGGGTTTGAGTTGCAACTGTTGGCATTACCAACACCCCGTTGGCCCGGCGGTTTAGCTGCTTTCCATAGCGCCAGTGGCCTCTTGATGAGTGGACGATTTTTTGGCGCCCACCTCTGCACCGAGAGCTACGCCGAAACCAACCCAACTAGCAGTAGTGAAGATCGCCGCTACTACTACGACTGTTTGATGGCACCGATGGCAAACCAGGTGGAGCTGGTGGTGAATCGCCTGGAGGAATTAGCGATCCGCAGCATCGCCCCGGGCCATGGTCCAGCCATTGTTGATAGCTGGCGCAGCCTGCTTGCCGATTACCGCCGCTGGGGGGAAGCCCAACGCAAAGCCAGCATTGTTGTAACGCTGTTGTATGCCAGCGCCTACGGCAACACCGCAGCGATTGCCGATGCCATCGCCCAAGGCATAGCAAAAACAGGTGTGCGGGTTAACAGCCTCAATTGTGAATTCAGCGAAGCCCCCCAACTTCTGGCTGGAATTAAAGATTGCGATGCCGTTCTAATTGGATCGCCAACCTTGGGGGGCCATGCGCCAACACCAATCGTGGCGGCCCTTGGCACCTTGCTGGCTGAGGGTGATCGCAACAAACCTGTGGGGGTATTTGGCAGTTTTGGCTGGAGTGGAGAAGCCTTGGATTTATTGGAAAGCAAGCTCACTAATGCCGGCTTCCAACAGGCTTTTGAAACGATTCGGGTGAAATTCAGCCCTGATCCACCAACGCTCAAACGCTGCGAGGAAACCGGTGTGGCCCTAGCGCGGCTACTGCAACAACAACAAAAACGTCAACAAAAACGCAATTCTGGTGGCCTGAATGAAAGCCGCAGCGACCCAGCTGTTTTAGCCCTAGGCCGGGTGATCGGCTCCCTTTGCGTGCTAACAGTCCAAAAAGGGGAAGGGGAGCAAAGCCTCAGTGGCGCAATGGTGGCCAGTTGGGTGAGCCAGGCAAGTTTTCAACCGCCTGGTTTCAGTGTGGCGGTAGCCCGAGATCGCGCCGTGGAAGCTTTACTGCACATTGGCGATCGCTTTGCCCTAAACGTGCTGGCAGATGGCCGTGAATTGGCAACGATGAAGCAATTTCTCCAACCCTTCAGCCCCGGAAGTGATCGTTTTGCTGGGCTTGAATTGCGCAGTAGCCCTGCCGGCCAGCCACTGCTGCCGGAGGCCTTGGCTTGGCTAGAAGCCACGGTGCAACAAAGAATGGATTGCGGCGACCACTGGGTGCTCTATGCCCAAGTAACGGCGGGGGGCTTATTTGATGAAACAGCTCTAACAGCTGTGCACCACCGCCGCAGTGGCGCCAACTACTAACCGCTTAATTATCTGGCTTTACCAAAAAAGCGTGCCAACAGTTGAAAGTTGGGTTCAAATGGCATTGAGAAAGAGATTTCTAGTTGTGCAAGCAGGCGAACCAATCAGGAAAACCCTAGAACCAGCAGTTAGATACAGGGGTTTTGTATTAATACCTCAACCAGATTTGAGTTGGCTGGTGCGGCCCGAACGTAGCCCAATGCATGTGCTGCCTTTTCGGGCACCTGCCTGTTCAATTTCTGATGTGAAAGCCCTGGTGGATTGGCGCCTAGCGCGATTGGGAAGGGATCGGCGGCCGCGGCTCGATCTACTACCTAAACAAACCGATTCACGTGGCATTAGCCCCAGCCAATTGCGCCTAGAGGCAATGGCGGGGAAACAACAAAAATATTGCGCTTAAGCGGCTTGGGGTGGTGGCGTTGGATCCCAGCTCTGGATAGGTAAAACCAAGGTTGCCCAATGTTCAGGGCGTTCGGGCCGCCGGCGCTTGGCCTTGCGCACTCCAAATGGAACCCTCACCACATTGGTGCCTTCCACATTTATGGTTTCGCCATTCGCCAAGATCTTTGGCAGGAGAGCTTCTGTGTTTAAAGCTTCCCTGTTTGTGGTGTCGCTAAATTTGCTGGCCATGATCCCCATCAAGCAGCGTTGAGCGAAAAACCGCGAGGTTTCCACCGCAGTTGGACCAGATAATGCACCAAAGGCAAGCTGTAAATCAAGTAGAAAATCTTAAATTTTAATTGGCTGGATTTAATCGATTCTAAACTTTTGGCCAAATCTCAGTTACAGCAGAGTTTTAGCCAGATTCCAGCTCCTGCACCGATGGGCAACTACACACAAGGTTGCGATCGCCGTAGGCGTTGTCGATGCGGGCCACAGCTGGCCATAGTTTATTTGTCTTCAAGCCAGCCACGGGAAAAGCAGCTTGTTGGCGGCTATAGGGCCGATCCCATTGGTCTGCGGTGAGGGCTGATTGGGTGTGGGGCGCCCTTTTGAGCGGGTTGTTCTGGGGATCTGATTGGCCCGCTTCAATGGCGGCCACCTCAGCCCTAATCGCCACCATCGCCTCCACAAAACGATCTAATTCCTTAAGGGATTCACTTTCTGTGGGCTCCACCATCACAGTGCCCGCCACTGGCCAACTCACCGTGGGGGCATGGAAGCCGTAATCCATCAGCCGTTTGGCCAAATCATCCACCTCCAAACCAGCACTGTTTTTTAAAGGCCTTAAATCGAGAATGCATTCATGGGCCACCCGGCCGTTGGCACCGCGATAAAGCACTGGGTAATGGGGATCAAGCCTTTCAGCTAAATCATTGGCAGCCAGCAGCGCCACTGCAGTGGCTTGGCGCAGGCCTGCACCTCCCATCATCCGCACATACATCCAACTGATCGGCAGGATGCTGGCGCTGCCCCAAGGGGCCGCTGCTACGGCACCAATGGCCTGGCTGCCGCCGCAGCTCACCAGAGGGTGTCCAGGCAGGTAAGGAGCCAAGTGGGCTGCCACCGCAATCGGCCCCACCCCTGGCCCACCACCGCCATGGGGGATGCAGAAGGTTTTGTGGAGGTTTAGATGGCACACATCAGCGCCAAACCCCCCCGGCTTGCACACTCCCACCTGGGCATTCAAGTTGGCCCCATCTAGATAAACCTGGCCCCCATGGCCGTGTACCAGGCTGCAGATTTCAGTAATGCCCTCCTCAAATACCCCATGGGTGGAGGGATAGGTAACCATTAATGCCGCCAGTTGGTTGCTGTGTTCAGCTGCCTTGGCGGCCAAATCTTGGCGATCGATATTGCCATTGCTGTCGCATTGCACTGCCACCACCTGCATGCCTGCCATAACTGCACTGGCTGGGTTGGTGCCATGGGCGCTGGTGGGAATCAGGCACACCCTGCGATGGCCCTCCCCCCTACTGCGGTGCCAAGCGCGAATCACAAGCAGGCCGGCATATTCCCCCTGGGAGCCAGCATTGGGCTGCAGCGACACCGCAGCAAAGCCCGTGAGCAGCGCTAGCCACTGTTCCAAATCAGCAATTAAACGGCTGTAGCCCGAGTATTGATCTGCCGGCGCAAAGGGATGCATGGCACTGAAGGCAGGCCAACTAACCGGCAACAGTTCCGCCGCCCCATTCAGCTTCATGGTGCAGCTGCCCAGCGGGGCTGCTGGTGA
>MWMJ01000047.1:0-9958 GCA_002151525.1 Synechococcus sp. Lanier
GCATCACTGCTCGGGCTTCTTAACGGGAATAATTAAAAATAGATCTGTGTGCAGCTTGGTAAGGCTCAATGGCGGCATGTCGTTGGCGTGGATCACTATTGATGGTTGCTTTTTTGTTGGTGGCGTTACCGGCATTGGCCAGGCTGCCCGGTGATCGGGGGCCAACGGCTGCTCTGCTCAAGCCAGGGGCATCTGAATTGGTTTTCAGGAGGGTGCCCGGCCGCCACGCTAACGGTGATCAGCTTTGGTATTTAGAGCTCAAACGCAACGGTGAGGTGGTGGCCAGGTGGCGTGCAGCCAGCGGTGCTGCTGCAAAGCAAAAGGCCGACCGTTTTTGGAGCCCCGGTAATGCTGCGCCGCTGCCGCCGGGTAGTTACCGCTTAGGTGAGCCTGAGCCCTGGGATAACAGCTATTGGTTGGATCTGCTGCCAAATTTCCCCACCACCCGCAGCGCCCTAGGGATCCACACCTGCCTGCCGGGGGTGGGTTGCATCTGCTTGCCAGATAAAGCCGACACCGATGCCCTGGCCCGCTGGGTGAAGGCTCTCAATATCAAACAGCTCACGGTTTTGAACTAGGCCCAGGCGTATGTTAAAATGAGAACCATTATCAAGTTGCCCTTTGCTAATGGGTTTCATTTCTGCTTATTTTCGGCCAGTTGCCTTGCTAGCAATTGTTTTAAGCCTCGGGGCCTGTAGCAATTCAACTGAAAGCGCAAAACCATTCAAGGTTCTTACAACTTTCATGCCAATTAACTTGTTTACCAAGGCGGTGGCAGGTAATTGCGCTGAGGTGCAAGCCCTCATCCCACCTAATAGTGGACCCCATGATTTTCAAGCAAAACCGGCAGATTTGAACGCCCTGCGCCAAGCGAAAGTTTTAGTAAAAAACGGTTTGGGGATGGAAGGATTCCTGGGCAAGCTAATTGCTTCCGCCGATAACAAAGATTTGCTGGTTATCGATTCAAGCCGTGGCATTGCCACCCTTGATTCACCAGCAGAGGAAGCTCATGCCGGCCACTCTCACTCAAGCGACTCTCACTCAAGCCATGGTGAGGTAAATCCCCATATTTGGCTTGATCCGCTGCGGGCCGTTAGTCAGGTGGAAAATATTCGCGACGGTTTAGTTAAGGCTGATCCCAGTTGCGCTGCTAGCTATCGCCGCAATGCAGCAACCTACATAGCCAAGTTGCAAACACTAAATGCTGAAATAACCAACCAATTGAATCCTTATCAAGGCAAAACCTTTGTGGCTTTCCATGATTTTGCTCCTTATTTTGCTGCTAGATACAAACTCAAGGCCGATTTCCTCGTTGATGTGCCAGAACTAAATCCAAGCCCAGCCGATCTAATGCGGGTGGCGGCTGATGTGAAACGCAGCCAACTAAAAGCTTTGCTTAGTGAACCCCAAGAGGGTGAACGTTCCTTCAATGCCCTTGCCAAAGACCTGGGGGTGAAAATTAGTGTTTTTGATCCAATGGAAACCGGCAGCGTGCAGGCTTCCCAAAATCCTGCTACTTATTTCAAGGTGATGCGTAGCAACGTGGCTGATTTGATCAAGGCTTTTGGTGGATAATTCCGTTCTGCGGGTTGAAAACCTCAGCGTCCGTCGCGACGGGCAGCTGGTGGTGGATGGTGTGAATTTTGAATTGCTAAGTGAAAGTGATACCGCCCTAGTGGGCCCGAACGGAGCAGGCAAATCCAGTTTGGTGGCAGCTCTGTTGGGCCTATTGCCACGTTTAACGGGGGAGGTGTTTGTAATGGGGCATCGTTTGGGCCCTACAGGTGAACTGCCCCATGGGGTGCGATCCCAGATTGCCTATCTGCCCCAATCCTTTGCGCTCCGAGGACGCTTCCCCCTCAGTGTGGCTGAATTCGTTGCTTTTGGTTTTGATCCCCCAGGGCCTCGCTTGCCTTGGCGTAACCGATCAAAGCGCCGCAAAGCAGTGCTTGTGGCCCTGGCTCGCACCGGTTCTAGCAAGCTTGGCGCGAAGTTATTGAGCGAACTATCCGGCGGCGAACTCAAGCGGGTGCTTTTGGCCTTTTGTGTGGTGCGGCCCCGAAAACTCCTGCTGCTGGATGAAGCGCAGGCGGGGCTTGATGCCACCGCCAGCGAGCAATTTCAGGAATTGTTGTTGCAATTGCGCCGTCAGGAGGGTTGGACCGTGCTGCAGGTATCCCACGACCTGGAAATGGTGCGCCGCAGTTGCGATCAAGTGTTGTGTTTAAACCGTTATTTGCGCTGCAGCGGGCCGCCAAGCCATGCCCTTAATCCCCAACGTTTGACTGAGCTCTATGGGCCAAACGTGGTTGCCTATCAGCATCAGCACCATGGTTGATAGCGCTGGCATACTCGCTCAACCGTTTATGCAGCGGGCCCTGCTGGGGGGCCTGCTCACAGGGGGGCTAGGCGGTTTGCTGGGTAGCTTTGCGGTTTTGCGGCAGCTTTCCTTTTTTAGTGATGCCCTTGGCCATTCCGCCTTGCTTGGGGTGAGCATCGGCATCCTGCTCGGAATTAATCCCACCCTGGTTTTAATTCCATTCGCGGTGTTGTTTGCATTGCTTGTGAATCAGTTGGTGGAACGCAGCAAGTTGCCAGCCGATGCCTTGCTGAACATTGTTTATTCCAGCTCCCTAGCCTTTGCAGTGGTAGCCCTGAGCCTGGTGGAAACCTATCGGGGCGGCATCCAGCAACTGTTATTTGGCGACATCCTCGGCATTGGCTGGCTTGATCTTGGTGTTATAGCCCTGCTGCTGCTGGGGGCGGTGCTGTATTTGGTTTTAAGCATGCGAGCCCAGGTATTACTAACACTGAACAGCGATTTTGCTGGGGCATTTGGCGTTGGGGCTAATTGGCACCGGATTGCTTTCATCGTGTTGCTCGCCGTGGTGGTGGCGGTTTCGATCAAAGCGGTGGGGGTGTTGCTAATCAGCGCTTTTGTGGTTATCCCTGCCTGTGCAGGCCGTTTGTTGAGCCGCCGCTTTCCTATTTATGTGCTCAGTTCAGCGCTTTTGGGGGGCGGTTGTGCGCTACTGGGGCTTTTTGCCTCTGGGTTAACCAACCTGCCCTCAGGCCCCTGTGTGGTGATCGTGCAATTCAGTGGTTTTATGCTGGTTTTATTGTTTAAGGCCATATTTTGAGCACGGCCATCACAAGCGATAGTTCTCTACTGCTACCACTTGATTTCAACGCATCGCCTGGGATGGGTGTGATGCTTTGCGGCCACGGCAGCCGCAATCGTTTTGCCTGTGAGGAGTTTGCCCAGTTGGCCGATGGTTTGCGTTTGATGCTGCCGGAGGTGCCGGTGGAGCATGGCTATTTGGAATTTGCCAGGCCGATCATTAAAGATGGCTTAGATAAATTGCGCGCCCGCGGCGTTGATCGCATTTTGGCGTTGCCCGGCATGTTGTTTGCCGCCGGACATGCCAAAAATGACATCCCATCGGTTTTAAATACCTACGCGGCCTCCACCGGCGTGGAGATCAACTACGGCCGCGAACTTGGAGTTGATCTAAAAATGATTCAGGCGGCAGCTGCCCGCATCAGGGAGGCAATAGCTACTGCCGATGCCACTGAACCCACGCCCATAGAAGACACATTATTGGTAGTGGTGGGGCGCGGCTCCTCCGATCCAGATGCAAATTCAAATGTAGCCAAAGTAACCAGAATGTTGCTGGAGGGTTTTGGTTTTGGTTGGGCTGAAACCGTTTATTCAGGTGTTACTTTCCCATTGGTGGAGCCGGGTTTGCGCCATGCGGTGAAGCTGGGCTTTAAACGCATTTTAGTGTTTCCCTATTTCTTGTTTTCAGGTGTGCTGGTAAGCAGGATTTATCAACATACGGATCGAGTTGCAGCTGATAATCCAGCCCAGCAATTTGTAAAAGCGGGTTATTTGAACGATCATCCCCTCGTGCTGGAAACCTTCCGTGAGCGGTTGGCTGAGGTGATAAGGGGCGATGCAAATATGAACTGTTCAATGTGTAAATACAGAGCCCAGGTGCTCGGTTTTGAGGCGGATGTGGGCGCTGTACAGCACAGCCACCACCACCACGTTGAGGGCTTAAATGAACCCTGCGCCCTATGCGAAAAGGAATGCACAGGTGCATGCCAAGAAACGGAAGCTACGGCAACAACTGCTGAGCACAGCCACACCTACCATCACAGCCATTCCCATGCCAACTACCCCCATAGCAACCATCCCTTGGGGCCAAACAGCTTGAAAAGCTGATTTATTCAGTTATTTAAAGCGAAGGATTTAACTGTTGCTTGATTACCCAAGTTGTGGCCGCTTTTTGGCTATGCCATGCCTTAAGCAGTTGTTTCGCAAGATCGCGTAATTGCTCTGAATCAGCGGTGGCATCAATGGCGCGACTAAAGCGTTCAATTTCAAATTGTTGGCCTGTGGTGAGCTCAATTGAGTTGCCCATGGCAGCTAAATAGAAACTGGGGCAAATGTATCGAGCTTTTTGGAACAAGCTGTTACAAGAGCTACCCCCGCAAATGTGGGTGTGTATTTCAAATTGTAAATCCGGGTTTACCCATAAGCTTCACCAATGCTATGTATTAACGGATCTAACCAATGGCTGCGAAAGCCCTGTAGCTGCTATGCGTTTGAGCTGGCCCCAGCACCTACAGGCTTCCCGCAGCGTTGAAATGGCTAGTGATGAACAGCGCGGTATGGCCATGGCGTTGATGGGAATATCCCTTTTGGTTTTATCCCAAGATCTTTTGGATCTTGGCCTTAGGTCCCAAGACATTTGCGCAGACACTGAACCGCAGCAAGAGCAAAATTTGCTTAACAAGGCTTAGATAGCGCTGCGGCGCAGGGGAGGCGGTAAGCGTGCGCTCACCAGCCAGGCTGCCCCCACCAGCAACGCGGAAGCCCATAGGCAGGCCTGAATGCCGCCCACCAGAAACAAACCCCCTGAAAGCACTGTGCCAAGCAGGCGGCCGGCGGCATTGGCCATGTAATAAAAACCCACATTGAGGCTCACCGATTCGGCATCGGTGTAGGCGAGCACCATGTAGCTATGAATAGATGAATTCATTGCAAACACCACTCCAAACGCAGCTAAACCCACCACTACCGCAAGCCCAGGGTTGCCAACTTGGCGCCATAAAGCAATTGCAATCAGGGCTGGAATTGCAGTTAAACAAGCGCTCCAAAATTCCACTGCAGCAACGCCCGGCGGCTCCCCTTTTCCCCACAGCCGGCGCAGATTTGGTGCAGCAGCTTGAATAATTCCATAGCCGATCACCCAAAGGCCCATAAAGCCGCCAACTTCCCAGAAACGCCAACCTAGGGCTGCCTGCAAAAACACCGGCAGGGCAACCACAAACCACACGTCGCGGGCACCGAATAGGAAAAATCGAGCCAGGGAAAGCACATTGATGCCTCGCGATTTAGAAAAAAGTGAGGAAAAAGCCGGCGTTTGTTTCATTCTGCCAATTTCTGCTGGCAACACCAGTGTTAATAAAAATGCCAAAAATAAAGCTGCTGCCATCACAGCTACGGCTGCATTAAAACCAATGCTTGTTAAGAGTATTCCGCCGAGAAAGAATCCCACACCTTTAAGTGCATTTTTAGAGCCCGTGAGAATTGCAACCCATTTGAATAATTGCTTTTCTCCTTGATCTTGATCATTAGGAGTTTCTGGCACTACGGTTTTAATTGCACTTTTAGCGCTCATTTTATTGAGATCTTTAGCAACACCGCTTATGGCTTGGGCAAGCATCACATAGGCAACGCTCCACCATTTAGGCCAGCTATCGGCAACTGGTATCAACATCAATAGGGCTCCAACCTGCATTAGGGTGCCTGTCCAGAGGGTTAAACGAAGGCCAAAGCGAGCACCTAGATAGCCACCGTAGAGATTGGTGATGATTCCAAAAAATTCGTAGAAAAGAAATAGAAAAGCAATCTCAAGGGTGCTGTAACCCAGCTCGTGGAAGTGAAACACCACAAGCATGCGCAGGGCACCATCGGTGAGGGTGAAGACCCAGTAGTTTGCGGTTACAACTGCATATTGTTGCAGTGCTGATAGAGGTTTAAGCAACATGATTTCAAGCCTGCTCAAGTTTTGCCACATGCATGGCTAAATCGGCCATGCGGCAGCTGTAGCCCCATTCATTGTCGTACCAGGCATAAACCTTTAGTTGAGTTCCATCTATCACCATGGTTGAAAGGGCATCAATAATGGCGCTGCGGGCATCATTGAGAAAATCAATTGAAACCAATGGCCTGGTTTCATAACCAAGAATTCCCTTCAATTCATTGTTTGCGGCATGTTCAAAAGCTGCATTTACCTCCTCTGCGCTAACGGGCCGTTTTAATTCAAATACAGCGTCGGTTAGGGAAGCATTTAGCAACGGCACCCGCAGGGCATGGCCATTTAATTTGCCTGTTAATTCAGGGAAAATCATCGCGATTGCCTTAGCCGATCCTGTGGTGGTTGGGATCAGGCTTTGCAGGCAGGAGCGGGCACGGCGCAGGTCGCTCTTAAAGCAATCAACTACAACCTGGGTATTAGTTACATCATGCATGGTGGTGATTGAACCATGCAAAATACCAAATTGTTCTTGCACCACTTTCACCATTGGGGCTAAACAGTTGGTGGTGCATGATGCTGCAGTTAGCAGGCGGTGTTTGCTTGGATCATAGAGATCGTGGTTGATGCCATAAACAATATTAAGAGCCTCAGCGCCAGCCACTTCACCTTTCACTGGGCAGGCCACCACCACCCTTTTGATGGCAGCGTTTTGGAAATAGGGCCCAAGGGTTTCGGGCGTTTTGAATTTCCCACTGCATTCGAGCACCATGTTTGCGCCGGTTATGGCCCAGGGTTCCTTTGCTTGGCTGAAAGTGATTGGCCTATTGATTTGATCGCCCACCACAAATCCATCAGCTTGGGCCACTACCTCGTGCTGCCAACGGCCATGAACGGAATCAAATTCCAGCAGATGGGCGGCGCCATGGGCATCACCGGCGGGGTCGTTCACGTGAACAATTTCAATGCCGGGGCGATCCCAAAGGGCGCGAAACACAAGGCGGCCAATGCGACCAAAGCCGTTAATTGCGATTTTCATGGCTGCTACGGTGAAGTGAAGGCAGCTTAAATCAACAAAACTTGATATGACCAGTGTGCTGCAACACACCGCTAACCCTCGGGCCCAGCAATTGTTAAAGGTGCTGGCTGAGCCAATTCGCATGGAATTGGTGCAATGCCTCGGAGCAGGCGAACGTTGCGTATGTGATCTAACTAGTGATCTGGGGCTTGCTCAATCCAAACTTTCCTTTCACCTAAAGGCGATGAAAGATGCGGGCCTGATCAGTGCTCGCCAGCAGGGCCGCTGGACCTACTACCGGTTAGAAGCAGAGAGTTTGCTCTGGTTGCGCAATTGGTTAGATCAATTGGCCTCTAGTTGCATTAAACCAGCTAGAATGTGTGATTAATTATTACCCAAACAAGATGAAAAATTTTTCAGGCCCGCTTAGAAGAATGTTGATCTATGGCTTCAGCAGTTATTTGGGGCTTGTGCTAATAAATAATTCCGAGTTGAATTTGCCAAATATGTGGCTAGCGTATGCGCCAATGTTTATAACTATATACATTTTAACTCAATGGCTTGATAGAAAGTTTAACGATCAATCAAAACTAAAGTAACTCAATCCTTAGCGGCCTGTTGGTACAGAGCCTCTAATCTTTCTCGGCTCAGATCCACGTACATAACTTCGTCGCCGGGGGCTGGTGCTTCTGGATGCACCCTTTGTTTTGAGTTGCTTGAGATCCTCACTGGTACAGCGGCTGCATTGCGGAGGTTTTGGTTCATTAAGGCAAAAGCACCACCAGCTATGGCCGCAAAGCAAATCAAATAGAGGGTTGCAAGGAAATCGTTCACAGGAGCTGCGCTGCGTGAGGCCTAACCTTAGTGTAACGGATTGTTAAGCGTGGTTTGGGCTTGGTTTTCTGCCTAATATCCGCAGGGGAATTTCAAGCCATGCTCAGCTTTTTGCTCAATGTTATTTGGTTTTTGCTTGGCGGCTTGTTGATGGGATTGGGTTGGTGGTTGGCTGGAATTATTGCTGCAATCACAATCGTTGGCATACCTTGGGCACGGGCTTGCTTTGTAATTGGTAATTATTCTTTTTCTCCTTTTGGCAAGGAGGCGGTTAGTCGCCAAGAGTTAACTGGAAAGTTTGATTTAGGCACAGGACCTTTAGGCTTGATCGGTAATATTATTTGGTTTCTAATAGCTGGTTGGTGGTTAGCTATCGGACATTTAACTTCTGCCTTGGCCTGTTTTATATCAATAATTGGCATTCCTTTTGGGATTCAACATATCAAACTTGCCTTGATTGCCTTGGCACCAATCGGAATGCAAGTGGTGCCTGTGCGGCGTTGAATTTGGTGGATCGGCAGTGTTTTGAAAATGCATGAATGCTCACAGCCCCAAACCAAAACAGCAGCCTTAGGATAAATACGCCAAACTGATCGCTGCTAATTTATTTAGATGACATCGAATCGTGAGCAAATCCTTGCCGCTTCCGCTGGCTGGGTGGCAGTGCTTTTGAATGTGATTCCAGGTTTAGGCGCCGGTTATTTATACCAAAGGCGTTGGCGTGCCTATTGGATCACATCTGCCCTTGCCACCAGCTGGTTTGTTGCCGGTGCAGTTCTTGCTCAAAATGCTGATGCCGCAGCTGAAAGCCAAAATCAATTAGTTGGTTTGATTGGTTTAATCATGCTTGCTGTGATCACTGCAACAGAAGCAGGCCTAGCTGTTAAAAAAGTGAGGTAAGTGGGTTTTGATTTGGTGAAATATGAAATACAATTAAGCGCTCCCTATTGTAATGCTTAAAAAGCAGAATGATGATAAACTGCTGGCTATCCAAGAAATCGTTAAAATATCGATGTTTGTTGAGATGGTTTAAATGGATTGCTTAATTTCCTTGTGGCAAGAATTAGTACTGGAAGAAATCAATATTTTCAACACCTATTTTCCGAGTACGGCAGATGCACTGGCAAAAATGCCCAGCAACTGCCAGCCAAGTGAGTAATTCAGCCACACAACCACGCGGTTAAACGTCAGAATGGCTTTATGGCACAGATCCTTGTATACGACGGCGGATGTCCCTTTTGCAGACACTTTGCTTTACGCAGTGAGCTGATGGGTGGTTTGCCGGATTTAGAAATTCGTGATGGTAGAGCTGATCATCAATTGCGGGCCAAATTAAAGGCACAAGGGTTGGATTTTGCCCGTGGTGCTGTGCTGCTCAAGGGTGACCAGGCTTGGCATGGTGCTGATGCGATCGCTGAGCTCTGCGCTGCACTAAAACCAAGTGATCCGCTTTTGTTATTGTTGGGGCAGCTATTTGCGTCGCCGCCCCGGGCACGCCGTTTATACCCTTTGTTGTTATGGGCCCGCAGAACAGCATTGCAATTGCAAGGCCTTAAGGAAGATCCAAATCTGCAGATCTAACCAAAATGAAAACTAATTTGCCTGCAATTTTATTTATTTTTATTTTCAGCTTGTTGCTGTTTACAAGCCCATTAAGGAGCTTTGCTAGCACCACTGCATCGCAGAATTTCAGATGCGATGGGGATCCCCTGGAGGCGATTGCCTATAAAGGTGCAGTGGATGCGGTAGGTATCCCAAATAGCAATGCGGGTACGCTGCCTGGTGATTTTATTGTGTTGCGTTGGCATCAAATGAATTTGCAAATACCACGCACTAATAATGCAGGCGTTCCTAGTTATTCCGATGGCCGCTGGTGGTGGCAAGCCCTAGATCCAAATCACCCAACATTTGCGCAGCTACGCCGAAAAGTTGAGAATTACAGTTGCGAATCAGTGCCTAGCTTGGCTGATAATTTCCCTTAGCGGTGCCCATTATCCAAACCCCTGGCCTCAAATCTCTGCCTACAACAGGTGCTGTTACTGGCTTGCTTGAGGCCCTT
>MWMJ01000048.1:0-9876 GCA_002151525.1 Synechococcus sp. Lanier
GTGAGCTGGAGCCCCTGCCAGCAGATTTTCAGCTGCTGATAATCGGTGGGGGCTACAGCGGCAAAAGGCTGGCTGCTGAAGTGCAACGCCGCGGTGGCAAGGTGCTTATCACCAAGCGGCAAAACCAAAACGCTGATTTCCAGCTGCTGTTCAACAGTGAAACCGGTGAACTGCCGCCCCTGGATGCCCTAGCCGGCACCACCCACCTGCTCAGCACTGCCCCGCCGGAATTAGGCGGCACTGATCCCTGCCTGCGTTGCCTTGGGCCATTGCTGCATGAATTACCCCTGCGCTGGGTGGGCTACCTGTCGAGCACGGGCGTTTATGGCGATAGCCAAGGGCGCTGGGTGGATGAACAAAGTGCCCCCAATGAACCACTAAATGCACGCAGCGCCGCCCGCCTCGCCTGTGAGCGGGCCTGGGCAGATCAAGGCTTGCCCCTACAAATATTTCGTCTGCCTGGAATTTATGGCCCCGGACGCAATCCTTTGGCTGCCCTGAGCCGTGGGCTGGGCAGGTTGGTGCATAAACCAGGCCAGGTTTTTGGCCGCATTCATGTAGACGACATTGTTGGCGCCCTGCTCCATTGCATTGCCCTGGCTCCAGCGCAACGGCCTGCTTTGCTAAACGTGATTGACAACTTGCCAGCCCCCAGCAGCAACACCTGGAGCTATGCCGCCCATCTCTTGGGTTGTGAGCTGCCAGCTTTTCAAAGTTACGCCAGTATCGAGGCGGAATTAAGCCCGATGGCAAAAAGTTTTTGGCAGGAAAACCGCAGGGTAAGCAACAAGCTTTTGTGTGTTGAGCTCGCCTATCAACTCAGATATCCCACCTACCGAGAGGGCTTGCGAGCCTGTTTCAACGAAGAGGGTTTTTTGAACCCCCATCAGCTGGATTGATTTGCCGCTGCAAATCATGGCCGAGGCGATCCCAGCGAATTTCAAGCCAACCGCGCTGCAGGCCAATGCCTAGCCCCAGCAGCAACCCAGCTATAAGCAGCAAACGAAGCATGGAGGCCGGCTTGGAAAGTGTGCCTAAAAAGACTGTGAATTAAAGCGGCTTATGGTGCTCTTAAACTGAAATCTAAACAATAATCGGATGGCCAGGTACGAGTGCTTCTCTAGATATGAGCAGGGAGGAGATTCTCTGATAACTCCTGCCACCAAAGCACTTGAACAGATCGGTTTCAAGGTGCGCTCGAGCGCTGAAGGCTCAATCAGCTTGATCGAAACTGCTCCCGTGCAGCGGCTAAGGGATCGCGTACTGGTTCAAATGGATCAAACCCCAAACAATGAACTGCAATGCGTTGTGAGCAATGAAGCGATTGCCACCAGCAAACACAACCCTTGCCTAGCTGCTTTTCAAACCCTGATCAACACACTTAATAGCCTGCAGGGAGTGGAGGTGGATTGCCCCGTATTGCAATAGCCCTTGGTGATCCCGCCGGGATCGGGGCAGAGGTGGTGCTCAAAGCCATCCAGCAAATTCGTGAACAGCAGCCAAATTTCAATCCCCTTGTGGTGGGTTGTCGCCACTGGCTGGAAACTAGCTTCGCCCAGCTGCAAGCCCAAGGGATCGATGGCCTTTGTTCGCCTGCTGAACTAGAGCTGCTGCATTTGCCGCTAAACCATTCGATTAGCCCCGGCCAGGGCAGCGCTGCCAGCGGCAGCGCAGGTTTTGCTTGGCTCACTGCCGCCACCGAAGCAGTGCTAGCAGGCGATTGCACTGCCCTATGCACTGCTCCTATTGCAAAACAATGGTGGCATGCGGCCGGCCACCACTATCCAGGACAAACAGAGCGCTTGGCTGAACTTTGCAACGCAAAAGCTGCGGCAATGTTATTCACCGCTCGCTCACCCCACAATGGCTGGCGTTTTAATACATTGCTTGCCACCACCCACATTCCCCTCAGCAAGGTTTCGGAAAGCCTCAACCCCGAACTATTGCAGAAAAGGATTGAACAATTAAACAATTTTTGTCTACGTTTTAACCCTGCACCAAAATTGGCCATAGCCGGTTTAAATCCCCATGCTGGTGAAGAAGGGGAATTGGGAACAGAGGAAATTGAATGGATCACACCATTGCTAAATAAGCTTCGCTGCCCCGCAAATAATGGGCAAGCTGGCCTCAATCTAGAGGGGCCAATAGCACCAGATAGCTGCTGGCTTGGAGCAAGTGAAGCCTGGCACCAGCCTGCTGCTGCAATAGCTAATCAAAAAGCGATGGATGGTTATTTGGCCCTGTATCACGACCAAGGCCTGATCCCAACGAAATTATTAGCCTTTGATCACGCTGTTAACACAACCCTTGGCCTACCGTTTTTACGCACCTCCCCCGACCACGGCACCGCATTTAATTTGGCAGGTAAAGGTATTGCAAGGGCTGAGAGCATGGTGGCTGCAATTAATACTGCCATTGAGCTTGGTTAAATCCCTTGAGCTAGGTTAAATAATTAATAGAGCCCTAAATCGGCCTCAAAAGCATCAAAACTTGGTTGTATTCCACTGGCGTACCATTTGTAACTAAAATCTCAACAACTTCACCCGATTGTTCAGCTTCTAGTTCATTCATCAACTTCATTGCTTCAAGGATGCAAACGGTTTGGCCGATGCTTACCTTGCTACCTATTTGCACAAAAGCATCCTCTCCAGGGGCTGGAGAGCTATAAAAAGTACCTACCATTGGCGCCTTAATTTCAACTAAATCACCGCGGCTAGCTGCAGCTGCAGGGGGGGGCGTTGGCGGAGCTGCTGCAGCTGCAGCCGGTGCAGGCGCCATAGCCACTGGCGCTGCCGGCGGCGCTGCCAGTGGGGCAGGCAAATTGCGACGCACCTCAAGGCGAAAATCATCGCCTTCGAGCTTGAATTCCTGAATGTCGCTGGTGGAAAGGAAATCCAATAGCGAACGCAATTCTTTTTGATCCATCTCCATCTCCCTCAGGACTCCCGACCTAGGTAACTATCGGAACGGGTATCAATTTTGATTTTCTCACCAATGGTTATGAAAAGGGGCACCATCACCTGGGCGCCGGTTTCAACAATCGCTGGCTTGGTGCCACCGGTGGCGGTATCGCCCTTAACACCAGGGTCGGTTTGGGTTACCTCAAGCACCACGGAATTTGGCAGTTCCACCTCGATCGGCTTGCCATTCCAAGCCACCACACTCACCTCCATGCCTTCTTTCAGGTATTTCTTGCCATCGCCGATTTGCTTTGCGGTGAGGCGGGTTTCCTCAAAACTGGCCATGTCCATAAACACATATTCCTCAGCCTCCATGTAGGTGTGCTGAAGGGTGGATTTTTCCAACAGGGCGGAGGCAACCATCTCGCCGGCCCTGAAGGTTTTTTCCACCACACTGCCGCTTTGGGCTGATTTCAGTTTCGTGCGCACAAAGGCAGAACCCTTGCCCGGCTTCACGTGGAGGAACTCCACCACGCGCCATACCTGACCATCAAGCTCGATTGTGGTGCCGGTGCGGAAGTCGTTGCTTGAGATCATTCCGGCAGAAAGGATTGAGGCGGATTGTACGGTGGTCTGCGCTACTGAAGCAGCGGCCGTGCCCAGCACCATTTATTCAATGCTGTTGGCCCTCGCCTTGGCCTTGGGGTTCAGCATCTCAAATCCTGGGGAGGTTTTGGCTGCCCTGCCCCCCGGCAACGCAATAACCGACCCTGCGGCGATCCTGAGGGATTCCCTGCCAGTGCAGCAGCCCAACCTGCGGGAATTGCAACATCGCCTAGAAGGCACCAGCAACGACCTGCGGGCCCGCCGGTGGAGCAGCATCCAACAGACCTGCGAACGCTCTTCAAAACTGCTAGATCAAAAGCAGGGGCGCATCATTGGCGATCTGCCCCCCCAGCACCAGGAAACGGCTAAGCAGGAAATAGAAAATTTGCAACAAAACCTAATCAACCTATGCAGCAGCAGCGAAAGCCAAAACCGTGATGAATTTCTTGAGCAAAGGCGAGAGGTGTTAGCGGCGGTGGGCCGTTTAGAAGAGCTTGCCATTGAAAGTTTTCCCTATGAAATCCCTGAGGAGTTCAATAACCTGCCGCGGCTGCTGGGCCGGGCAAGCGTGGAAATTCGCACCAATAAAGGCAACCTCACCGCCGTGGTTGATGGCTACAACGCCCCATTAACCGCAGGCGCTTTTGTGGATTTAGTGCAGCGCGGCTTCTACAACAACCTGCCCTTCAACCGCGCTGAAGATTTCTACGTTCTGCAAACCGGTGATCCCGTAGGAGCTGCCACGGGCTACATCCCCGATGGCAGCGAGGGTGAACGCCAGGTGCCATTGGAAATCATGGCGCCGGGCGAAAAGCAACCTCAATACAACAAAACATTTGAGGACCTGGGTTTATTTAAAACCACCCCAGTACTACCTTTTGCCACCCTCGGCACCCTGGGTTGGGCCCATTCAGATCAAAACCTAGGCGATGGATCCTCACAATTTTTCTTTTTTCTCTACGAAGCTGAATTAACACCTGCTGGCTTGAATTTGGTGGATGGTCGCTATGCCGTGTTCGGCTATGTGGTGGATGGATTTGATGTGTTGGAAAATCTTGGCGTAAACGACAAAATTGAAACAATCACCCTGCTTAGTGGAGCTGAAAATCTGCAAGCCCATGGCTGAATTAGCTGAGCTTGGTGAAGCAGAACTAATCGCCAAGCTCAGTTGTTTTGCTGCAGCGGGTCAATTTGATGATGATGCAGCCCTGCTGGCGCCTGATCAACAGCTCCAGCGGGTAGTTAGCACCGATGCCATGGTGGAAGGGGTTCATTTTTCAGCTAACACCACCCCAGCTTTCAGTGTTGGTTGGCGTGCTGCCGCTGCGAATCTCTCTGATTTAGCTGCGATGGGTTGCCTTGAGGCCGAGGGAATAACAGTTGCCCTCGCTGCCCCTGGCCACACACCCCTGGCCTGGGTTGAGGCGGTTTATGGGGGCCTCTCAGCATTGCTTAAACGGCATAACTGCCAGCTATTGGGTGGTGATTGCAGCAGCGCACCGGTGGTGATGCTTGCTATCACTGCCATCGGCAAGGTGGCTGCCGATCGCTTGATTCGGCGCGGGGTCGGCAGGGCTGGTGATCGCTTGGTGGTTAGTGGACCCCATGGCCTGAGTGGCCTTGGGCTACAGCTGCTGCAAAACCCCAACAATCCAACCACAAGCCATCTAAGTGAAAGCCTTAAAAAGGCTGCGATCAAAGCCCATCAACAACCAATACCCCGCTTTGATGCGGTGGCGGCTTTGCATCAGAGCCAGCCGGCAGCATGTCCCTGGCGGGTGGCAGGCACCGATAGCAGCGATGGCCTACGCCGCAGCCTGGAACTGCTGGGTAACGCCTGCGGCCACCAACCAATGCTGGATCTGAACATGGGCCAATTGGAACCCTGGTGCCTTGATGGTGGTGAGGATTTTGAGTTGGTTTTAGCCCTTGATCCCCTTTGGGCAGATAACTTTGTTGCCAAGCTGCCTGGGGCCCAATACATCGGTTGGCTTGGTGATAACCCCGGGCCACCCTGTTGGTTAAGCAATAAAAAACCCCTACCGGTGGGCAGGGGTTATGAACATTTCAAGGGCAATTAGTTCAGGCCCAATTGCGTGCCACCACTTCAGCTAAATCAACCACCCGCTGGCTGTAACCCCATTCGTTGTCGTACCAGGAAATCACTTTCACCATGTTGTCGCCCATCACCAGGGTGAGCTCTGAATCAACGATGGTTGATTCATCGGTGCCGGCATGGTCGGAGGAAACAAGCGGCAGATCGGAATATTTAATGATCCCTTGCATCGAACCCTCAGAGGCGGCCTTAAGGACAGCGTTTACTTCGTCTTTATTGGTGGCGCGCGCCACCTCAAGCACCATGTCTACCACCGACACATTTGGGGTGGGTACCCGCATGGCAATGCCGCTCAATTTGCCCTTCACGGGTGGGTATACCAAGGCAACAGCTTTTGCAGCACCCGTGGAGGTGGGAACGATGTTGATGGCGGCTGCCCGGGCCCGGCGCAGGTCGCGGTGGGAGGCATCCAGGATGCGTTGGTCGCCTGTGTAACTGTGGGTGGTAGTCATCGTGCCTTTCACGATGCCGAAGGTTTGATCCAACACTTTCACCAATGGCGCCATGCAATTGGTGGTGCAGCTGGCATTGCTGATGATTTCGAAATCTTCATGGCGATATTGATCAGCGTTTACTCCCACCACAAAAGTACCCACACCTTCGCCCTTACCAGGGGCTGTGATCAATACTTTTTTGGCACCGGCCTGAATGTGCTTACCAGCTCCTGCTTTATCAACAAAAACACCCGTGGCTTCAATAACTAAATCCACTTCCCATTCCTTCCAAGGCAGGTTGAGGGGGTTGCGATCTGAAAAGCATTTGATCACCCTGCCATTCACCGTGATGGTGTCGTCGGTGTAGCCAACTTCAGTGTCGCGAATCCTGCCCAGCATTGAGTCGTAGGTGAGCAGGTGGGCATTGGTTTTGGGATCGGAAGTGTCGTTTAAACCAACAACTTCGATGCCCGTGTTGGCACCGCGGCTCAGCCAGCAACGCATGAAATTGCGCCCGATACGGCCGAATCCGTTAATGGCAACACGAAGGGTCATGGCAGCTCAGAAAGAATCCCAGTAAAAAAGGGAATTTGGCTGCGAATCATACAGACCCAAACGTGTTTTGAAACTAATCAAAGTTTTTTGCCATTCCGCCCAGAGGGTTTAAGTTCTGCTCACCCTTTCCTCAGCATTGAGCAGCCAACTCTCCCTCCCCCCTGAGCGCCCTGTGCACTTCATTGGTGTTGGGGGCATTGGCATGTCTGCCCTTGCTGGGATCCTGGCCGACCGCGGCTATGCCGTAAGCGGTTCAGATCCGCGTCAATCGGACTTATCCCAGGGGTTGCGCAAACGGGGTGCCCGCATTTTTAGGGATCAAAACAAGGCCACGGTTGATGCAATCCGCAGTGGTGTTTCCTGCTCACCATTGGTGGTAATCAGCAGCGCGATTCCAGTTACCAATCCAGAATTGCTTGCAGCGAAGGCCGCGGGGCTTGAAATCTGCCACCGGGCCGCCCTTCTCGCTTGGTTAATCGCCAAGCAACGCAGCATTGCCGTTGCCGGCAGCCATGGCAAAACCACCACCAGCAGCCTGATCGCCAGTTTGCTGAGCGCCGTGGGCATGGACCCCACCGCAATCATCGGTGGTGTGGTGCCAGCTTTTGGTAGCAATGCCCGCACCGGTGCCAGCAACCTGTTGGTGGCAGAAGCCGATGAATCCGATGGCTCCCTAGTGCAATTTCACCCTGCCCTTGGCGTAATCACGAATCTGGAGCTTGATCACACCGATTTTTATCCAAACCTCGAAGCATTGGTGCAAACCATGCAGCGCTTTGCTGGCAATTGCACCGAGGTGCTAGCAAATGCCGATTGCCCAGTGCTTCATGAGCACATCAAAGCCCACCACCGCTGGAGCCTGGCTGAAGAAGGCCATGGCCACGAAGCCTATTTTCGGGCCGTGCCCCTCAGCATGGCGGGGGACGGCAGCAGGGCGGATTACCTCGAAAACGGCCATCGCTTGGGGGAGCTCAGCCTTCCCTTAGCCGGTCGCCACAACCTCAGCAATGCCCTCGCAGCCATCAGTGCCTGCAGATTGATGGGAGCCCCCTTCCACGACCTACAACAGGCCTTAACCGGCTTGGTGCCCCCTGGCCGCCGCTTCGATCTGCGGGGCGAGTGGCAGGGCCGTTTAGTGGTAGACGACTACGCCCACCACCCCAGTGAGGTGGCCGCCACCTTGAGCATGGCCCAATTGATGGTTAGCTCCGGGCGCAGCACCCTGCCGTGGGTGCCAAATCGGGTGGTGGCCGTATTCCAGCCCCATCGCTACACGCGCACAGCGGAATTTCTCAACCGTTTTGCCGAAGCCCTAACTACCGCGCCCAAAACCCTGCTGGCGCCCCTCTACAGCGCCGGTGAATCCCCCCTCCCTGGCATTAGCAGCGCTGCCCTAGCGAAAGCGATGCAAAACCTGGGCGCAGATGTGAATGCCTATGGCTGCCTTGATGAACTGGCAAGCGCCCTCGAAACTGAAACAAGTCCAGGGGATCTAGTGCTGGTGATGGGAGCTGGTGATGTGAATCAAATCTGGGGGCGTTTGCAAAACCAAACCTTGGCCGCGGCCGCTTAAACCGTGCTGCAGCAGGCCATACCCCTAGGGGGCTACACAACCTGGAAAGTGGGGGGCCCAGCTGAATACCTAGCCGAACCGGATTCACTAACAGCCCTGCTGGAAATATTGGCAGCCCATAAACAAACAGGCGGGCCACTACAAATTATTGGGGCCGGTTCCAATTTATTAATTAGTGACCAGGGTTTGCCTGGCTTAGTGATTTGCACCCGGCGGCTTCAGGGGGCCCAACTAGATGGCAGCAGTGGGCTGGTGGAGAGCCTGGCGGGGGAACCATTGCCCACCCTGGCCCGCCGCGCCGCCAAGGCAGGCTTGAGCGGTTTGGAATGGTCGGTGGGGATTCCAGGCACCGTTGGTGGCGCAGTAGTTATGAATGCCGGCGCCCAAGGGGGCTGCCTAGCCGAAAACTTAATTGATGCCACCGTGATTGATCCCAATGGCGGCGAAGCATTTGTTTTAAACAACCAAGATATGGATTACAGCTATCGCCATAGCCGCCTCCAAACTGAAAAATTAGTGGTGCTTTCAGCTCGATTTCAGTTAACTCCGGGTCAAAACCCCAGCTTGCTGAGCGCTCAAACCAGTGCAAATCTGCAGAGCCGCACCAGCAGCCAGCCATACCACCTGCCAAGTTGCGGCAGTGTATTTCGTAACCCTGAACCACAAAAAGCTGGCCGCTTGATCGAAGCCCTAAACCTGAAGGGATATCGCATTGGCGCTGCTGAGGTATCGGAAATCCATGCAAATTTCATTGTGAATAATGGAGGCGCTAAGGCCGCCGATATCCAGGCGCTGATTAGCCATGTGCAAACTGTTGTGCATAAATCCCATGGCTTCTGGCTGCATCCAGAAGTGATTCGTTTAGGGGTGTTTAGTGAAAGCCTGCAGGCGGCGGCTTAACCTGATTTCACTTGTTTAAAGGGGCCATGGCCGGTTTCGGACTACCCAACTTCGGTCAACTAACCGAAGCTTTCAAAAAAGCGCAGCAGATTCAGCAAGATGCCCAAAAGCTCCAGGAAGAACTGGATGCCATGGAAATTGAAGGCACCAGTGTTAATGGCCTTGCCAGCATCTGGTTATCGGGCAACCAGCAGCCTTTGCGGGTGCAATTAGCAGCCGAATTGCTCACAGAAGGTAAGGAAGCAACGGAAGCGGCCACCTTGGAAGCTTTACAAAATGCCTACGCCCAATCAAGCGCCACCATGAAGGGGAAAATGGAGGAGCTCACTGGCGGTTTAAACCTCAATCTGCCTGGGTTTAACGGTTGATCACAGCTGATCCTGCATCAAGCTTTGATACAACCCATAACGCTCCCAGCTGCGCTCAAGCCCACAGCCCGGTTCCTGTAGGTGGCGGCAATCATTAAAACGACAACGCCTGCCAGCCCTGAGCTGCTCACGGATTTCAGGAAATAAAGAAGCAAATTCCCCTGGATTAGGGGGCAATTCAGGTCGATTAAAACCCGGAGTATCAGCGAGCAAAGCGTTTGGCGCTAGCGGAAAGAGTTCCACATGGCGGGTGGTGTGGCGACCCCGTTGCAACTTTCCAGAAACTGCAGCGGTTCGCAATTGCAAATCGGGCAGCAAAGCATTCAGCAAGCTGGTTTTACCCACACCACTGGGGCCGCAGAGCACTGAGGTGCCAGGGCATAACCGCAAACGCAAGCCCTCGAGCGCCTCAACGTTGCCATGG
>MWMJ01000049.1:0-9521 GCA_002151525.1 Synechococcus sp. Lanier
CGTTGCCGCTCTTGTTGATGCATGTTTTCGATGGCTCTGCTTTCCGTTGCTGTTAGGGGCCCATCAGCTTTGGCTAGCTTTGCGGCCCAATTCAGATCACTTGTTTTGGCAGCCCCAAGGCTGAGGCTGCTGATCCCTTGGGCTAACAAATATCGATAGGCCAGCTCAAGCGGGTGAAAAGGGGCGCAGTGTTGCAGCAACAATGCTGGAGGCGCATAAAGTTGCCCCCCCTTATCGGCCGGAGAAATTGCAAGCACCCCCATGCCCCTAGCCAGGGCCATTTGGGCTAGCGGCAGCCGTAGGGGATCAAATAAATGCAAATGCAGGTTTGCAAAAGAAAAGCAACCACTGTTAATGGCAGCACTTATTAATTCCGGGCTGCCATGGCTGCTGAACCCCACCTGGCCAACCAACTTCTCCCCCAGGGCCCAGGCCATAAATTCAGCGCCGGGGCCAGCTTGGGCCCAAGCCAAATGCTGCTTGAGGTTGATGCCATGTACGGCAAGATTGTTTAGATGGGTAATGCCTAAGCGCTCCAGGCTGCGTTGCAATTGCTCTTTTGCCGCTGCCAAGTTCATGCCAGGCAATACTTTACTTGTGAGTACTAGCTGTTTTGGCTTGATCGCTAAGCGTTTAATTGCAAGGCCTAGGTAATACTCACTTTGGCCGTATGCCGGTGCCGTTTCCAGGTGGTTGATGCCAATGGCTAGGGCTGCTTCCAGCACCTCTTGCAACTGGCTGGGTCCAGTAAGGGCCCGCATGGTGCCAAGGGTGAATAGGGATACAGCTGGCCCCCTGCCAAAGGGGCGGTGGCCTGGGGATTCAGCTGCTTGGCGAGGAATTGGCATCACTATCGGGCTGGGCTTTGCCCTGTTGGCGAATCAATTCAGCGGGGCTTAAGCCATCAACAAAGCGGCGAAAATCGGCGATTTCTTCAGCATCAGCTTCGGCATCAACTGGAATCGAGGCATCGCTTACAACTTCCTCCAACATCCATAAACCGCTGCCAGTGCGTAGGGCAAGGGCGATGGCATCGCTGGGGCGACAGTCGATTTCGTGGCTTTCACCAACTGTGTCGGTAACTTTCAAAACAGCCCGAAAAGTGTTGGCTTCGATGCTGTGGATAATTACCCGTTCCAGCTCCAAGCCAGCAACGGCCATCAGATTTGCCATTAGGTCGTGGCTGAGCGGTCGCGGCGGTGCTAGTTCCTGCAACCCGGCCACAATATTTTGAGCCTGGGATTGATCAATCCAGATCGGCACCTGCCGCCGGCCGGAGGGATCACGCAAAAGCACTATCGGGCTTCTACTGGCGGCATCAAGGGCAATCCCAGCCACCGACATTTCCACCATGGCAACGGTGCGGTGTGCTCCCATGATTATGGCTATGTATGCACTGCCAGGGCCATGTTTACCGGATTAGTGCAGGCCATCGGCCAGGTGCACCCCATAGCCGGCGGGCTGCGGGTGCAGTGTCAAGGGCAACAGCTTGCCCCTTTAGCCCTTGGGGACAGCGTTGCTGTGGACGGGGTTTGCCTAACGGTGCGGAAATTAACCAATGATGGTTTTGAAGCTGATGTGAGCCCAGAAACCCTGAGCCGCACCACCCTTGCCCAAGCGGGGGGTTGGGTGAATCTTGAACCGGCCCTTGCGGTGGGTGATCGCCTTGGCGGCCATTTCGTGAGTGGCCATGTGGATGGCCTTGGTGTGGTGCGGGCAATCCAATCCCTCGGCCATTCCTGGCGCCTTGAATTGGCATGGGAAGATCAAAGCTTTGATCGTTACATCTGCGATAAGGGCAGCATTACTGTGAATGGCATCAGCCTCACCATTGCTGGCACTGGTGCGGGCGCTAGTTTTTGGTTGGCGGTTATTCCGGTGAGCTGGGAGCAAACCACCCTTAAATATCTAAAAATTGGTGATCGCGTTAATTTAGAAGCTGATTTATTAGCTAAATATGTGGAAAAATTACTGCGAGCTCCCGCCCCTAACGCTATTGATGAACATTGGTTGCTTCAAAATGGCTGGACTGTTTAAATCATTATTGGTTGCCTTTCTACTCCTGAAGCCATGTTGAAAACTTTCACGATCGCCGAGGGCATTCTATTGCTCGTTTTAGGCTTTTTAGCCTTGATATTTCCTGTGGTTGCCTCTTTTGGTGTTACGGCAGTGGTGGGCATTGCATTTTTGCTAGGCGGCATTATTGGTTGGATCAATAACATCAGTCGCCGCAATGAATTAAAGGCATGGTTAGTTTTTTGGCGTTTGGTGGTTTCCACCCTATTCCTGATCGCTGGCTTTTCAATATTGCAACAAATTTCCAGTGGCCCCTTGGATGCAGCCGCTCAGGTGCTGGCCTTGGCCGTGGCGATAGGCATTGTGTTTTTAGTGGAGGGTGTTGTGGCAATAGTTGCTTCCCTCAACCACCGGGAAATTAAAGGTTGGCGTTGGGGTTTGGCCAATGGGGTGGTTACTTTGATCCTTGGGGCACTGATTATTACTATGAAATTTTGGGGGCTGCTATCGGTTTTGGGAATTTTAGTTGGGATTAGTTTTCTATTCTCAGGTATTGATTTAATTGCTTTTGGTAGTTGCTTGCATGGCGATAACAAATCAAAACAAGCTTAATTTAAAAACTATTCAGCATCGCTGATTTCTTCCGCTTCAGTTTGCCCCTCATCCTTAGCGGTGAGGGGCCTAAGCCAAATGGTGCCCGTTTCTTGGTGCAGTTCAATGCTGCATTCTTGGCCGGGTTCTAACCCCAAGCGTTTTGTGTAGGCATGGCCAACCAAAAGATTGCCATTGCCATGCACCCGGGTGCGATATTCAGCCTGCCTGCCTCGAAATCCATCGCTATCAACTTCAAGCATGGCAAACCCTTTTGCATGTACTAACGCTTTGAGAAATGCTTTTTTTAATACCCGTCCGCCAGGGCCCACATAACCGCAAGCCTTAGCGATTTGCTCAACGCTATTGCTGCTTAGATCCCTGGTTCGATTCAATAGGGCTTCGCCCATAAGTTGTTCGCTGGGAATCACTATAGAAATCAAAGCTCAACTAATTTTGACGCCCTGAGGGTGGTGCTGGCAACCGCTTTTCAAAGCAGATAAAGAAGTCCGAACAGAACCACCCATATCACATCCACAAAATGCCAATAAAGTTCAACAGCAGCAATGCCGAAATGTTTCTCCGGGGTGAAATAACCGGGCCTGGCAGCCTGGGCCCAAACGATCAGAATCATTAGGGCTCCAAGGGTTACGTGGAGACCGTGAAAGCCAGTGAGAGCGTAAAAAGTGCTGGCAAATAGGTTGTCAGTTAAGCCAAATGGCAAGTGGAAATACTCATACATTTGGCCGCCTAGAAAAGCGATCCCCATCAATGCTGTGGTGAGCAACCAGGCTCTACATGCGTCCATATTGGCTTTCATCAGCTCCTTGCTAGCCCTATGAAAGGTGAAACTACTGGCAATCAAGATTGCGGTATTAATTGTTGGTAGCAGCAGCTCAAGTTCGTAGATGGCTCCCGCCGGTAGGGGATTAACAGCCCTGAAGGTGAGATAGGCGGCAAAAAAGCCAGCAAAGGTCATGCCATCGGCCACCAGAAAGGTAGCTAAACCAAACATCCGTAAATCCGGATGCTCGGCGTGGCTGTGGGAAGAGTGTTCAGTTGAAAGAGTGTTGGATTGTTCAGCACTTTCAATAGTAGGTTGTGTTGTTGTCATTGGGGATTCCTCCAAAGATCACTGCCCGTGGCAACTTTTAAATCAATTACGCCCAGTTCAGTGCCATAGCCGTAAGGTTCATGCACCAATGGTGCAGCTCCCTTCCAATTCTCCACTGGCGGGGGAGAACTAGTAAGCCATTCCGGTGTTAGTGCTCTCCAAGGATTGTCGCCTGCTTTAGCGCCCCACCAGATGCTGCCGATAACATTTATTAGAAAAGGTATGGTGCTGATTGCCATCAAAAGGGCACCCACGCTACTTACTTGATTCATCAAAGTGAATTGGGGGTCGTATTCAGCCACACGCCTTGGCATGCCATTGAGCCCGAGCCAATGTTGGGGACCAAAACAAAGGTTGAAGCCAATAACAGTTAAAACCAAATGCAGGCGGCCTAAATGTTCATTTGCCATATGACCTGTAAATTTTGGATACCAATGATAAATAGAAGCAAATATTACAAATACCGTGCCTCCATAAACAATATAATGGAAGTGGGCAACAACAAAGTATGTGTCGTGAACATGCACATCAAATGGCACCTGAGCTAGGGCAACTCCAGTGATGCCTCCAAATACAAATTGAAGGATGAAGGCGCAGGAAAATAACATGGCGCTATTTAAGGCGATGCGACCCTGCCATAGGGTGGCGATCCAATTGAAAAATTTAATTCCAGTTGGAACAGCAATAAATGCTGTGGCAATCGTAAAAAAGAGCCTCATCCAAGGCGGTGTGCCACTGGTGAACATGTGATGGGCCCACACAACCAAACCAAGCACAATAATTGCAAGGATCGAGTAAACCATTGTTATGTAGCCAAACAAAGGTTTACGGGCATGGATCGGTAATATCTCGCTTACCAAGCCAAAGGCAGGCAAAACCATTATGTAAACAGCTGGGTGGGAATAGAACCAGAAAAGGTGCTGGTAAACAACAACATTGCCACCCTGGGAAGGATTGAAAAATCCTGTGTGCGCAACGATATCCATGCTCAACAGTATTAATGTGCCTGCTAAAACCGGAGTTGATAGAACCACCAAGATGCTTGTGCCAAGCATCGCCCAGCAATACATAGGTAGCTGTAATAACTTCAGGCCCGGCTGGCGGAATTTCAAGATAGTTGCGATGAAATTAATACCACCAAATATTGAACTTCCCCCCAAAAGCAGCACACTCACGATCCAAATTATTTGACCCATGGCTGGCGTTGTAATACTCAGCGGTGGGTAGGCTGTCCAGCCGGCTTGGGCTGCCCCACCAATGAAGTAGCTGCTGATTAGTAATAGGCCAGCCGGGGGGATCATCCAGAAGGCAACGGCATTAAGCCTTGGGAAGGCCATGTCGCGGGCGCCCACATAAAATGGGATTAGGTAGTTGCCAAAGCCACCATTAACCACTGGCACTATCCAGAGGAAAATCATAATAGTGCCGTGCAATGTGAGCACTTGGTTATAGGTTTCTCTGCTAACAAAATCAGATATTGGTGTGGCTAATTCGGTTCGGATAACCCCTGCTAATGCACCACCCACAAAATAGAAAAGGAAACCACAAACTATGTATTGTAAACCGATTACTTTGTGATCAAGGCTGAAGCTTAAATAGCGCAACCAGCTGGTTGGTTGCAGGCTGCTGTGGGCCTCTGGTCTTTTAATTGGCGGTAGAGCAATTGTCATGAGAGGGTGGCGGGGGTGTTTTTCTCTATCCAGGCATCAAAGCCATCAGGTTCTTGAACAACTACGTGGGATCGCATCCCGCCGTGATATGGGCCACAGAGTTCAGCGCAAACAATTGGGTAGTCGCCACTTTTTTTAGCGGTAAAACTTAGAACTGTTGTTTGGCCAGGGATAATATCTTGTTTAATTCGAAATTGGGGTACCCAAAAAGCATGAATAACATCGTTTGCTCTCATGCGTAGTTCCACCATTTGACCCGTGGGAACGTGAAGTTCACCACTGGTGATGTTTTGCATTGGGTAGTGGAAGATAAAAGCAAATTGCAGCGCTGTTACCTCAACGGGTAAAACATTGCTATCGCCGGTGGGGGCAATCCCTCCCCAGATGCGCTCTTGGTCTTGGGGACCACTGGTGCGCACGGAAGCCAATTGTTCAGAGGCATGCATTGCCCCATGGCCGTTTAGATCAGCCATGCCGCCCATGCGGTCGTAGATGTCGTAGCTGTAGATGCCAATAAAAAGAACCACCACCGCTGGAATTACGGTCCAAAAAAGCTCAAGCGAAAGGTTGCCTTCGATTGCTGGGCCATCGAGGGTGTCGCCATCTTTGCGGCGAAAACGCACCAAGCTGAACACCACAAGGCCGGTCATTCCCAGCAATAAAACCGTGCCGATCGCAAGTAAAACCTTGAATAGTTCGTCGTAAACAGGGGAATTAATGCTTGCGCTTTCAGGTAGCAGATTTGAGTAATTAGCGGCCCAGAACCCTGCAAGCACTAGGGCCATGCCAGTAACCAGGGTGATAATCGAAGCGGGAATGCGCATGGGCGCGTTGATAACAAACCATTCCTTTCACCCTATGTAATTTGAATGGCTCAGCAAGGATCAGAAGGAAAAGATTTTCTTTCAGATGCTGAAAGCCTCACCGGAATCAGAACACAACACTTGCTTAAGCCTTGCAGCGCTTCAGCATCGCTAGCGTTCAAGCGGATTGATCAACAATGCGGCTTGACACCATTCACCCTGCCATCCCTAAACCCTTTAAAACTTTCCCGCCAATTGGTGGTGGCATTGGTTGCTCTGGTGGTAATTGGTGGCGCCACCAGGGTTATGGAGGCAGGTTTGGCCTGCCCAGATTGGCCCCTTTGCTACGGGAGCCTCTTGCCTAGCCGTGAGATGAATCTCCAGGTGTTCCTGGAATGGTTCCATCGCCTTGATGCTTTTTTCGTTGGCATCGGCCTGATTGTGTTGTTGGTTTCTTCGCTGATTAACCGCGCTAGCGGCCCCCGATGGCTGCCCTGGTTAAGCGGTTTAGCCCTGCTATTGGTGGCAACCCAGGGGGCCCTAGGCGCCCTCACCGTTACCCAACTACTGCGCTTCGACATCGTTACCGCCCACCTAGCAACAGCGCTGCTTTTAGTTGCCTTGCTAAGCGCCATTGCCCAATTGCTAAATCCAGCATTGCCTGGTCCTAGGCCCAGGGGTGCAGGCCTTTTAGCTGTTGTTGCTGGTGTGTTGGTTTTTGGCCAATGCGTTGCCGGGGCATTGATGGCAACCCAATGGGCCTCTGGCCGTTGTTTGCGTTTGGCTGAGGGCTGCGCTTGGCTTTCAGCCCACCGCAGCCTTGCTACCCCAGCCGCCAGTTGTTGTGCCCTGTTGGCAATTCTGCTCTTGGCTTTCCCTTGCCCCATCGCTGCCCGCAGGCTTGGGGTAACAGCCGGTGCCTTGGCTGCCTGTCAAGTGGTGCTTGGTGTGCTCACCTTGAAGCTCGCCCTAGCGGAACCTTTAGTAACCGTTGCCCATCAATTACTGGCTGCATTGTTAGTTGCCACCTTGCCCGCCGTTGCCTTGGCCCTGAGGCCCAATTCACCTTTGGAGTTATCCCATGGCTGAAGCCGTTGCCATTGCTGTGCCTCTTTCAACCCGGGAGCAGGTGGTTCCCAGCCGAGCCAGGCTGAAATTACCCCCTTGGCTTGAAATTGCCAAACCGCGCCTTATCCCCCTACTGCTTGCCACCACCCTTGGTGGCATGGCACTAACGGAAAGTTGGCCAATGCCTGCCCCCCGTTTGGCATGCACCCTTGGCGGTGGTGCATTGGCTGCAGCAGCAGCCGGAGTGCTGAATTGCCTTTGGGAGGAACAGCTTGATGGACGCATGCTGCGCACCAGCGGTCGCGCCCTTCCCTCCGGCCGCCTTAGTGCAGCTAAAGCGTTCAACATCGCCGTTGCCCTTGCCTGCAGTGCTGGCTTGCTTCTGGTGATGGGTGTGAATTGCCTGGCAGCGAGTTTGTCGCTTTTGGGACTTTGCAGTTATGTGTTGCTCTACACCGTGGTGCTCAAGCCACGCACCACCCAAAACATCGTTATTGGTGGTGTGGCTGGAGCGATTCCACCCTTGGTGGGAGCTGCGGCGGCCACGGGTCACATCGGCCTTGGTGGCTGGTGGTTGTTTGGCCTGGTAATGGTTTGGACCCCAGCCCATTTTTGGGCCCTTGCCCTGCTGCTGGAAGACGACTACCGCTCCGTAGGCATCCCGATGTTGCCTGTGGTTAAGGGCCCTTTTGTGACGGGTAACGCGATTATTCGCTACGCCTGGGCAACCATTGCTGCCAGTTTCCTTGGCGTTTTTATCCTCCCCAGCGGTGGTTTGTTCTATGGCTTGATGCTGCTGCCATTTAATGGCCGCCTGCTGCAGATGGCTCAGCAGCTTCATCAAGATCCCTGCGATCGCATGCGGGCTAAGGGTTTATTTCGCTGGTCGATTCTTTATCTTTTTGGCATTTGCTTATTGCTTTTGCTAGCGAGAACCAGCGCTGCCGCCCAATTCAACCTTCAGTTGCCAAGCCTTTTCAACATATTCAGTGGTGCACCTTTTTAAGCTGCTATTGAAGCCAACACGTCTGTGATCACCCTCGAGCACATCAGCAAGCGCTACGGCGGCATTACGGCCCTCGATGGAATTTCCCTTGAGGTTCCAAAGGGTTGCCTCTATGGCTTGCTTGGTCCTAATGGCGCCGGTAAAACCACAGCCCTACGCATCCTTTGCACCCTGCTGTCGCCAGACCAGGGCAGGGTTGTAATCGCCGGTGTTGATGCCTTAGCCGATCCGCGCGGGGCAAGGCAGCAGTTGGGCTATGTGGCCCAAGAGGTGGCGATCGACAAAATTCTCAGTGGCCGTGAGCTTTTAGAGCTGCAGGCCAGCTTGTATCACCTCAGCGCCGCCAGGTCCCGGGAGCGGATCGCCATGCTCACGGCATTGCTTGGCATGGATGAATGGTTGGATCGCCGTTGCGGTAGCTATTCCGGTGGCATGCGCCGCCGTTTAGATCTTGCCTCTGGTTTGCTCCACAACCCTGCTGTTTTAGTGCTGGATGAGCCCACCGTTGGCCTCGACATTGAAAGCAGGGCAGCTCTTTGGGATGTGTTGCAGCAATTGCGGGATCAGGGCACCACGATCCTGTTGAGCAGCCACTACCTGGAGGAGGTGGATGCCCTGGCTGATCGCTTAGCGATTTTGGATCGCGGTTCTGTGATTGCCGAGGGCACACCAGCTGAATTGAAACGGGAGCTCGGCGGCGATCGCATCACCCTGCGGGTGCGTGAATTCGCAAGCCATGATGAGGCCCAAAAGGTGCAGCAATTGGTTCAGGGCCTTAAAGGGGTGAGCCAGGTTTTGATCAATCGTGCCCAGGGCCACGCGATTAATTTTGTGATTGAGGCGGAGGGCTCTGAAGCTCTGTTGCAACTGCGCCAACAATTAGATGCTGCCGAGGTGCCTGTGTTCTCTTTGGCCCAAAGTCGCCCCAGCCTCGATGACGTTTACCTGCAAGCCACCGGCCGCACCTTGATGGATGCCGAGTTGGCGGCCGTTTCTAGCCGTGATCCCAAGGCGGAGAAAAAGCAGGCCATGCGTTGAACCAACGGCTTGATCTTTTCAGCTCATTTTCCTATTGATTTTTGCCCGTGTTTGCCTCCACTGCCATTGCTGAACTAAGCCAAGAAACCCTCGCCTTAAGCAAGCGTTTGTTTCTACAGCTTCAACGCAGGCCATCCACCTTGGTGGCTGGAATTTTGCAACCGTTGATCTGGCTGGTTTTGTTTGGTGCCTTATTTGCTAAGGCACCGATGGGC
>MWMJ01000005.1:0-47181 GCA_002151525.1 Synechococcus sp. Lanier
CATTGGCGAGCTTTGGGTGCAAGACGGTTTGTTGCTTGTTCTTGCCGTTGGTTTGTCGGGATTTGCCGGCTATCGGCTTTATCTAAAAAATAATTCTGAAAAGCGCCTGCAAGATGCCATCGCAGCCGACGAAAGGGCCATAGGCCTCGCCACCCGTTTTGGCTACACCCTGCCCAATGCCTACAAAAGTTTGGGTGGAGCCCTAAAAGAGCGCATTGAGAAAACCCGTAAGAAGCGCCAGCGCAGTTTCTTTGAAGACCGCCTTGAGGCGTTGCGTAAAAGTGCGGGTAAGGCACGGGCTGACATGGCCCAGCAGCAGGGCAGTAGCCGTTCCGTAACCAGTGAGAACGTTTATGGATAGCGAAGGCCTAGCGCGCTTGGCAGCTGAAGCTGCCGACGATCGCAAGGCGGTAGACATCCGTTTGCTGCGGGTTGAAGACGTAACGACCCTCACCGATTGGTTTGTGGTTTGTAGCGGCCTCTCCGATGTGCAAGTGAGAGCGATTGCCCGTTCCGTTGAGGATCGCCTTGAGGCTGATTGTGAGCGGCTTCCCCTACGCAGGGAGGGCGTTACCCAAGGGCGTTGGGTGTTGCTTGATTACGGCGATCTGATCGTTCAGGTGCTCACCCCCCAAGAGCGCAGTTACTACGATCTAGAGGCCTTCTGGGGCCATGGTGAAACCATCCACTTCAGCCATACCCCCTAATAAGTGGCGATGAGCGTATGTCCTGTGCCGCCAGAGCAACGTCCGCTTCAGGAATATCAGCAGCTCACTAATTCCTGGTTTTTTAGCTGGCCTCTGCACTCCTTTAAGGGTTTGATTATCGCCTTGGCAGGTGGCTGGTTGCTGCTTCTTCCATTGGCTGGTTTAGTTGCCAGCGGCAGCGTGCCCTTGCGCCATAACCCAGCGCAAATGGTTTTAGTGGCCGCCGTTGCGGCCCTGCTACTGCCGTTGCTGCTGCTCTTGCGCCAGTGGCTTGGCTGGTGCTACGTGCAGAGACGTTTGCTTAGCGAAAAAATTTCCTACGAAGAATCGGGCTGGTACGACGGCCAGGAATGGGAAAAACCCTTGGATTGGCGTCAGCAGGATCTTTTGGTTGCCCAACATCAAGTAAAGCCAATCCTGGCGCGGCTTATCCGCGCCACGCTGATGGTTGTGGCATTGCTGTTGTTTGGCTCCAGCATCTGCCAGGCTTTCTGAGCTTCAACTGCAGCGCCAATCTTTATGGCTTCATCCCTGGGCCTTAGCGGAACTAGTCGCCAGGGGCCCCCCGCCTTGGAGGTGGTGCTTTTGCGCAACGGCATGGCCGAATCCTTCCATCGCGTTCATGCGGTGGTAACGGATCAGCGGGGCAGGCTTTTGATGCGGGCTGGCGATCCCCAGCAGCTCAGTTTTATTCGTTCCAGTTTGAAGCCATTTCAGGCCCAGGTTTTTGTTTCCAGTGGAGCCTTTGATGGCCAGGGGGGATCAGAACGTGCCATGGCGATTGCCTGCTCATCCCATGACGGCAGTTTGGCCCAGGCCCGCGAGGCGTTTCAGGTGCTCTGGCGAGCAGACGTAGATGTGAGTTTTTTGCGTTGCCCTTGTCCTAAGGGAAGGGAAAGTGCTCTGCAGCACAACTGCTCTGGAAAGCATGCTGCTTTTCTTGCCAGCTGCAAGCGCATGGGTTGGCCTTTGGAGGGTTACCTAAATCGCAACCATCCCCTGCAACAGGAGGTGCTCAATCGGGTAGCGGAACTGCTTGGCCTACCGGCAGCTGAATTGGTTTCTGCCTGCGACGATTGCGGTGCACCCACCCTGCAACTGCCCCTGTGCCAGATGGCTTTGCTCTATGCCCACCTGGGCGGTGGTCAGCTGCCAACGCTTGAAAGATTGGCAAGGGCAATGCAGGCCCACCCTGAGTTAGTGGCCGGCGAAGGTCGATTTGATACGGAATTGATGCGCCGCAGCTTGGGTTTATTGGTTAGCAAGGGGGGGGCAGAGGGCATCCAGTGCCTTGCCCGCATGGGCGAAGGCCTTGGTTTGGCAATCAAAGTAGAAGATGGCTCCAGCCGGGCTAAGTGGGCGGTGACCCTGCAATTATTAAAACAATTGGAATGGTTAACCCCTTCGGCTCAAGAGGAGTTGGAGGAGCAATTCTTGATACCCATGGCTGGGCAAAGGCTTGAGGTGCGTGGCGAGTTGCGTTAGGTGATAGTTTATTATTAAGGGCTGGTGATGCCGCGGGGTAGAGCAGCCTGGTAGCTCGTCGGGCTCATAACCCGAAGGTCGGGAGTTCAAATCTCCCCCCCGCCACCAAATCAACCAAACTGAAAGTCGCCCGTTCTTAATTAGAGTGGGCGGCTTTTTGATTTTTATATTTTTAAGTGTGCTAAATAGAAATTAGTTAAATGTTAAAAATACCGTTTAGATAATGCTGAGCAACGGCCTTATCAGTGCTGCCATTTTGAAATAAAAAGCTGGCAACTGCTGAACTCACCAATTGATATTGATCCCATTGGGGATGCTCCTTGAGGAAGTCGCGCATGCTCTGAAATAGCGCTTCCGGTACCTCAGCCTCCATGCTCACCACCTCACTACTGCACTCATTGCCATCAAGCTTTGTTTCTCTAGCGTTTGCCAACCTTGGAACCTCTTTTGCCTATGTATAAAGCCATAGAAGCGGCTGATGCGTCAAAGTTTGAGCCCTGGACGGTTTGGCACCGTCTTATGGCTGAGATTGCTTGCGGAAGCACAGCGCCAGAGCTAATCGCTGAAGCGATTTAACTCCCTTGAACAACCTCAAGATGGAAGTCAAGCTTTAAAGGTGATTCCCGCTACTTTCCACAGGTAGAGGTCCATAGCCTCGTCCTCCAGCGGATCAGCTAAGGAAATAGCCATGTTTCTGGGGAAAAACCAGGTATTAGCTGGGGAAAAACTAGGTCAGCTGGGGATAAACTTGCACTATTAGCAGAGCTAATCATTTAAAGTCTTTTTGGTCTAGGCGTAAGAATTAGACGGATGTGACCTGGGAAACATTCAAATGTTTTCCAATTTGCTTCAAATTTTGAGCTGGTTGGGTTTTTGCTCAGCGGCGGATGCAAATGCGAGCGCCGCCTTGATGGCTTTGTTGGCAGGCATCCATTGCAACTTGGCTTTGCAGGCCCTCCAGAGGTCCTGGAATCATCGGTCTGCCTTCACGGATGGCAGCAGCCCACCAGCCCAGCAAGCGTTCAGTTGGTGCAATCCTTCCGTCTTCCCAGGTGCGGCTGAAGGCCAGGCTTGAATCAGGCTTAATTGGCATCAGCGGCTCCCCTGTTTTTGCGCCCTGCAGGCCAAAGCCATGCACGTAGTCGTTTTGATTGGCACTGCCTAGAACAAGTGTTCCTTCTGAACCATAAAGTTCTAGCCAGCAACCCCTGCCCTGTTTTGCGATTGAGGAAAGGGTTATTTGAGCAGGCATAGCTCGATCGCCATTGCCCCAATTCGGTTTTAGTTGCATTTGGATCAGGGCCGTATCGGCGGCATCAACCTGGCCAAACCCCAAACCATCAGCTTTGGGTCGCTCCCCGATCGCCACCGATAGCTGCGCCTGCAACTCCAGGATCGGTCCCACTAGCCATTCCATTAAATCAAGGGCATGGCTGCCGAGGGCCCCCATAACCCCACCCCCCTGATCCTGCTGGGCATACCAATTCCAGGGGCGCATCGGATCGCTGCGGCTAGCCATCAACCAGTCGAACCGCAGCAGCCAGGGATCACCAAGCCAACCGCTAGCGAGAAGTTGGGCCAGTTGTTGGAAGGCCGGCACAGCGCGGTATTCAAAATTCACAGCACAACAACAGCCATTTGCCATGGCCAGTTGTTCAATCTGTTGCGCTTCAATGGCATTTAAAGCTATGGGTTTTTCCAGCAGCAGATGCTTACCAGCCAAAAGCGCTTGCTTTGCTAACTGAAACCTCACCGCCGGTGGTGTTGCCAAAACAACTGCCTCAACCTGGGGCTGGGCCAGTAAGGCTGCAAAATCAGAGCTTCCCCATAGGTTTGCGCGGCTGCATGCTTCCTGTAGGCGCTGTTCGCGGGGATGCCAAAGGGCCACAGGTGCCATTGAGGCACTGGCCTGCAGGGCCGGCAGGTGTACTTTCTCGCCAAAACCAAGGCCTGCAATGGCCACCCCAATTTTTGCTTTTGTCATGCTTTGCCTTGCTCCCATAAACCTTCGCCCCTAGCTGCTGCGCAGCTTTGCTGCAGCACTTCAGCAATCAAATCCTCAGAGCCCACCAATTGCCATTGGGCCCTGGGGCGGGGCAGTCCGTTTACTTGAAGGTCTTTGTAGAGCTGCTCATCACAATCAAGGGCCATCACATACAAGGCTCCTGTTTGGCTTTTGCCGGATTGATCAGGGTTTGCACTAAAGCGGCTCAGCACAGTTAGCTCGCCTTTGCGATTGCGCCTCAAACTGCCTTTATCCCACCATTGGCGCCCTTCTGACGTGGGGGTTACCTCTTGCCAGTCCACTGGTCCTGCAAAAGCTATGGCGGGTTGAAAACCAATAAGCAATATCGATAGCGCTGTAGCAATCAGGAAAGTAGCGATTGAGCTTAGGTATTCCTTCATCCCACTAGTGCTGCAGCTTTTTGGCCATGGATGGCAAGCAGGCTTGCAAGGGTGCTGCGCAATTTGGGCCTGGGCACAATTGCATCAACAAAACCGTGGTCCTGAATGTATTCAGCCGTTTGAAAATCATCCGGTAACTTTTCTCTCAAGGTTTGCTCAATTACGCGGCGGCCTGCAAAACCGATAAGCGCTTTTGGTTCGGCAAGGATTAGGTCGCCCAACATCGCAAAACTTGCAGTTACTCCACCGGTGGTTGGATGGGTGAGCAGTGGGATATAGAGCAGCTCTTGGTTGCGATGGCGCTCTAAGGCACCCGACACTTTGGCCATTTGCATCAAACTCAACATTCCCTCCTGCATCCGGGCGCCACCGCTGGCGCACACCACAAACACGGGCAGCCGTTGGGCCGTGGCTGTTTCAATTAATCGAGTTAGTTTTTCACCCACTACCGAACCCATGCTTCCCCCCATGAAGCGGAAATCCATCACTGCCACCGCTAAGGCAAACCCCTCAACGCTGCCGCTGCCGCAAACCACGGCGTCACGCATGCCGGTGCTCTGTTGGCTGTCTCGTAAACGATCGGCATAGGCCCTGCGATCTTTAAATGCCAGGGGATCGGTTGGGCTCAGCTGGGAATCAATCTCAGTGAAACTGCCTGGATCCAACAACAGCCGCAAGCGCTCTTCGCTATCGATCCTGTGGTGGTAGCCGCAAGCTAAACAAACACTGGAGTTGGCAATCAAGTCTTTGCGGTAAACCACTTCGCCGCATTCAGGGCATTTGCTCCAAAGGCCATCACCTTCGTCATTTTCAGGTGCTGCCCGCAGCACTGGGGCAGTTTTACGTCGATCTGCAAACCAGTCGAGAAGCGACACAGCAGGCCCGTTAACACCTATCTATTAAAGGATCCTGAAGGGCGGGTTGATCACAAAGCCCCAGATTTGGTTGCAGGCAAGCCAGCTGAGCAGGCCACCAAAAGCAAGAAATGGTCCAAAGGGAAATGGTTGCCGGGCAGCGAGTTTGCCGCTTATGCGCCCCATAAGCCCAAAAACTGCCCCCAGCAGCACAGCTAGTCCAACCGCCACCCCAAGGCCTTTGAGGCCAAGCCATGCCCCGAGCAGGGCGGCGAGCTTGGCATCACCCAGCCCCAAGGCAGGGGTGCCCATCATTTTTTCAGCAATGGCGCTCACCCCTTCAAAGGTCAATAAACCAACTGCGGCCGCAAGGCAGTGAAATAGCAGCAGCTCAGCTCCCTTGCCCTGTAGGTAGCCCAAAGCGAATGTGCAAACCAAGCCGCTAATCACGCCCCAACGGCAGAGCGATTCCGGTAAACGCAGCGTTTTTATATCAATTAATGCCAATGACAACAGCCAAGTAAGCAGTAATCCACCCGCCAATAAATTCAGCACTACCCCTGGATTACCGATGCGGCCCACCCCAGGGAGGGCTAAAAGCAGCCAAAATCCAGCTGTTAAAAGTTCAACTGCTGGATAGCTGGGGCTGATGGAGCTATGGCAAAAAGCGCAGCGTCCCTTCAATAAAAGCCAGCTAACTACAGGAATATTTTGATGCCATTGCAACGATCTACCGCAGCGCGGGCAATGGCTGCCAGGCCACAGCAGCGATTCAGCCCTTGGTAAGCGCCAAACCACAACATTTATGAAACTGCCCACACATAGCCCTAGCAATGCAGCTAACGCAAAGATCATCTGCGGCCGCGGCTTTTGCCCAGGGGTTTATTGCGCAACAGTTCCAATGGCACAAATTGTTCCTGGGGCAGCAAAACTGGCGCTTCAAAAATTAAGCGAGCAGATTTTCCGCCATTAACCACCACAACCCCCAATGGTTCTGCACAACCATTGCGCTCCAAATTGCGTTCCAAGTTCTGCAAATACAAACGCCTTGCAATTTGCAAAATCATCCCTAATTGCTCAGGAGGACAGCGCCACATTGCAGGATCACATTGTCCTGAAGCACCATCGATGGCAAAGGAGGGAAGGGTCAAATGCGCTGGCGTTTTTCTTCAATCATGCGATGAATAATAGGGGTAAGGATTAATTCCATGGCAAAACCCATCTTGCCGCCATTTACCACGATCGATGTGGGGCTAGACATAAATGAGTCGTGGATCATATCGAGCAAATAGGTGAAATCCACATCCCATTTGTCCCTGGCACCCTTGCGGAAGTGAATGATTACAAAGCTTTCGTCGGGGGTGGGAATATTGCGGCAGATAAAAGGATTGGAGGTATCAACCGTTGGCACCCGCTGGAAATTTATGTCGGTAAGACTGAACTGGGGGCAGATGTGATTTATGTAGTCGGGCATGCGTCGCAGGATTGTGTCAACGATCGCCTCTGCTGAATAGCCCCGTTCGGCGTTATCACGGTGAATTTTTTGAATCCATTCCAAGTTGGTGATCGGCACCACACCCACTAAAAGATCGGCTAGGGCCGCTACGTTGTAACCATCACCCACCACACCACCGTGCAAGCCCTCGTAGAAGAGCAGATCGGTGGAGCCTGGGATTGGTTCCCATGGAGTGAATTGACCTGGCTCTAATGAAGTGCCAAGGCGGGCGTTGTGTTCCGCTGCTTCTTCAGGGCTGTGCAAGTAATAGCGCTTCTCTCCGCCACCGCTTTGGCCGTAATTACGGAAAAGCTCCTCTAATTTTTCAAACAGGTTGGCTTCAGGGCCAAAGTGGGAAAAATTTTCTCCTGCCGCCAAGGCCTTGGCCATGGCCTCCTTCATGGGAGCCCGCTCAAAACGGTGATAGCTATCACCCTCTACCACTGCAGGGGTGATGCCCTCGCGAGCAAATATGTGCTCAAAGGCCCGTTTTACGGTGCTGGTGCCCGCGCCGGAGGAACCGGTAACCGCAACGATGGGATGAAGCTTGGACATCAGCAGTGCAGTACTAGCTCGGGAGATTTTGTCAGAGCACCGGCCAAATCCAACCAGTTGATTAAGCAAGGGCCCTCAACAATTCTTCCCCCATGGCGCTGCAAGCGAGTTTGGTGCAGCCATCTGCCATTAGATCTCCCGTGCGAAAGCCCTGCTCAAGAACTGCTGAAACCGCATTTTCTAAGGCCAAGGCGGCAGCATCTTGCTTGAGTCCAATGCGCAACATCATTGCCGCTGAAAGCACCATGGCTAGGGGATTAGCCAAGTCTTGCCCTGCGATATCAGGGGCTGAACCATGCACAGGTTCAAATAAACCAGGCCCTGAACTACCAAGGGAGGCAGAGGGCAACATGCCAATTGAGCCCGTGAGCATCGCCGCTTCATCGCTGAGGATGTCGCCAAAAAGATTGCTGGTTAACAGCACATCAAATTGGCGCGGCTGCCGCACCAATTGCATCGCGGCGTTGTCCACATACATGTGGCTCAAGTTCACATCTGGGTAGGCGCCAGCCATTTCATTCACCCGATCGCGCCAGAGTTGGCTCACATCCAGCACATTTGCCTTATCCACAGAACAAAGAACCCCGCGCCTTTGGCGGGCCAGATCAAAGGCCACCTTGGCGATGCGATCCACTTCAGAGCTGCTGTAGGTCATGGTGTTGAAGCCTCGCTCCTCGCCGTTTTCAAGCTGCACCCTGCCCTTTGGTTGGCCGAAATAAATGCCACCGGTTAGTTCCCTCACCACCAAAAGATCAACTCCGCTGATCACTTCCGGCCGCAAACTGCTGGCGTCAATTAGGGCGGGAACTATGGCAACTGGCCGCAGGTTTGCAAACAAATCCAAGCCCGCCCTTAGGGCCAGCAAGCCTGATTCCGGCCTCTGCTGCCTAGGCAGGTTGTCGTATTTGGGTGCACCAATGGCGGCTAGCAGCACCGCATCACTGGCCTTACAGGCGGCCAGGGTGCTGGCGGGTAAAGGTTCCCCAAATTTTTCGATGGCGGCACCACCCACAGGTTGGTGATCAAAATCCAACTGAAAGTTGAATTGTTGCGCCACCCGCTCCAAAAGCTTTACGGCTATTGCTGTGATTTCAGGCCCGATGCCATCGCCGGCTAGAAGGGTGATTCGATAGCTAGCCATGGCTGCTTTGCTGTTGATTGTTAGCTCGAACCTATCGCGTCAGTTTGTTTGATTTGTTTGATTTAGTTGGCGCAGGCTGCGGGCCATCTCGGGCAACTTGCTAAACACAGCTGAACAACGCAGCCAGAGGCGGTTTGGTATGGCTGGATAACCACTAACCACCTCCCCAGCGGCCACCTCCCCATGGATGCCGGATTTTGAGGATGCAATAGCGCCATCGCCGATAACAGCACGATTGGCAACCCCCACCTGACCAGCCAGGATCACGTTATTGCCGAGCTTTGCTCCGCCAGCAATGCCCACCTGGGCTGCAAGGGCACAATTTTTGCCCATGCTTACGCCGTGGCCAACCTGCACCAGGTTGTCGATTTTGCTGCCAGCACCAATGCGTGTTTCCCCCACTGATGGCCTATCAATGGTGGAACCACAGCCGATCTCTACGCCATTTTCAAGCACCACAAGGCCCGTTTGGGGCATTTTGCGCCAGCCATCTGCGGTGGGTACAAAGCCAAATCCCTCGCTGCCGATCACCGCATGGGAATGCACCACACAGGCCTCAGCCAGCCTGCTGCCGGGATGAAGCACAGCTTGGGCATGCAATTCACAGCCAGCACCTATTTCCACATCTGGATAAATCACAACAGCCGGATGGATGATGCAATCGGCGCCGATTTTGCAGTTTGCGCCTATCACCACATGGGCGCCCACATGGATGCCTGCGGCTAATTCCGCAGTGGGATCTATCACTGCAGTGGGATGAATTCCAGCAGCTAAATGCCGCTTGGGGTAGAGCTGCTCAAGCGATTCAGCAAATCCAAGCCTTGGATTTTTCAGGGCCACCCATGCGATACCCCGCTCTGTTGCTTTGCCATGGAGTTCGGAATCTGGCGGCAGGATTAAAGCTGACGCCTGGGTTTCAGCTAAGGCGCCAAGCAGGGCATTGCCGGGTTCAAGGAAACTGAGTTCACCGGCCAGGGCTTGGTTGAGAGCAGCGGCCCCCTTTAATTCGGGATCATTGGCCAAATTAAAGGGTTGGTTTTCAGCCCCGGATAGGTGCTGTAGCAATGTGCTGAATTGCATGGCAGGCCAATAACTCAGGGCTTGGCCGGGATCGTAGGTCTACTGGCTCACATAGCGGTTATCACGAGTTGGTTGCGGTGAATCACCGCCTCTGGCAGCTGAGGATCCAGCTGTTGCACCATTTGAGATTTCAAGCCAAGGCAACGTTTTAATTCGCCACTGGCATAGGCGCTGAGGCCAATACCCAGCTTCCTGCCATCAATTGCCAAAATGAGAATTGGGGCCTGTCGATCGAAATCGCCCTCGATAGCAACCACGCCCACTGGTAGAAGTGAGGCCCCCTGGTTAAGTAGGGCCAGTTCGGCTCCCTTATCAACCCTCACGCTGCCCTCTGGCACTGGGGCATGGGCTAACCAGCGCTTCCGATCGGGAATGGGTGATGGGCTTGGTATGAATCGGGTGCCATGACAAACACCCGCAAGCAGTTCAGCAAGAACGTTTGGATCGCGGCCATCGGCCAGTTTCACCTGGATGCCACTGGCTGTGGCAATGCGAGCAGCGGCCAATTTTGTTGTGATGCCTCCGGTTCCCCATTGGCCGCCACCTGAGGCAACGCTTTGCAAGGCATCAAGTTCAGCAAGATTTTGCACCTCACTTATTGGAGTTGCCTCTTGGTTTTGACGTGGATCAGCGGAATAGAGGTGATCAACATCGGTGAGCAAAATCAATTCATCCGCCTGCAGGGCAACAGCCACTAGGGCTGAGAGGGTGTCGTTATCGCCAAAACGCAATTCCTCAGTTGCCAACGTGTCATTTTCGTTAATTATTGGCAGCACATTCCAACTCAAAAGTTGCTTGAGAGTGCGGCTGGCGCTTTGAAAGCGACGGTTGGAGGCCAGATCGCTGCGGGTGAGCAAAACCTGGGCCACCGTTTGCCCATGGCAGCGAAAGGCATCTGCATAGAGGCCCATCAGTTGGCCTTGGCCGATGGCCGCAGCGGCCTGTAATTCCTCCACCAATTGCGGCCGTTTGTTTAGGCCAAGCTCCTGGCAACCAAGACCAACAGCCCCGCTGGTAACTAAAGCCACTCCGTTACCTTTCGAACGCTCGGAACTCAAACTGGCGGCCAAACTTTTTATAAATTGAGCAGTGCTGCCGCCGCTGTTGCCCCTCAACAGGCTGGTGCCCACTTTTACAACTAGTTTTCTATTCATTTTTGCGGTTTCAATTTTGAGGCAGCCCTTGCTCCATGCGGGCCCCTAGCCAGCGGGCCAGAGTGCGTTCGGAGCGCTGCAAAGCATCTTTAGTGCTTGGTTTGCCATCGCTGCCAACGGGATGCACTAGCACAGTGAATAAACCAAGGCGATTACCGGCTAGCACATCAGTAAATACACGATCACCGATTAGTGCTACCTGGGCCGCTGGTAATTGCAATTGGTTGAGCACAAGGCGCAATGGGCCTCGCCTAGGTTTGCCAGCTCCGGCCGTAAAAGGCAATGAAAAGGCATTGGCGATTGCTTCAATCCTGCGGCGATTTGGGTTGTTACTAAACAGATGCAGGCGCCATTGAATGCGAGCTTTTTGGAGCCACAACAACACATCAGCTGGAATTTCCTGGCTGTGTTGAGGCAGCAGTGTGCAATCCACATCAAGCACTAGGGCCTTGATGTTTAGATCGGCAAACACTTCTAAGGGCAGATCAGCAAGACTGCCCTTTGCCACCCAATTTGGCTCTAATAGGTGGCGCAGGTTCAATCCTGAGACTCCCGCTCCTCCAATTCCGCTTCAATGCGAGGCTGCACCCGTTCAAATTCCTCGCCTTCCACCAGCAGGGCATGGTCGTTTTCCATCCGAGCAACCACAAAGAAAGGATCTAGGGGTATGTAAAGGCCATATTCCTCATCAGCCACCATGAAACTAACTAACAACTCATAGGTTTCTGCATCGTCATCATCGCTGTCATTCTCTTCATCTTCTTCATCAAATTCCTCAGGATCTGGTTCTTCCAATTCCCCGGAAACTGTGAGTGTTACAGCGGAGCGCACCAATGTGAGTTCATGCTCTTGGAGCACCACTTCAGCGGTTGAGAGAATTGGCTCGCTTGCATCTAAGCCCTCTAGGAGTTCAGGCTCTTCATCGTCGCTGAGGCGAAACAGGCAAACCGGAGTGTCAACTGGTGTTAGCAGGGCATAGTCGTGGCCATCAAGGGGGATCAGTTGCTCAAGGAAACAGAGCAACTCCTTACCTTTGCCATCGCGCACCACGATTGTGGGCACATCACCGGATCCGGAAAGAGAGGTGGATTCGCCCATCGATTCTGTGCTGACCCCTTCAGGATCCCTCAGGGTTAGCTGCTCTGCCCCGGTTAATGGCCGCCGCATAGACCGGTTCAGGTCCTTCCCGTAACCACTGTTCCAGCAACAGGGCAGCTACGGCGCTGTCTAGATGGCCGCTGCGGTTGCCATGGAGATTGTGCTTTTCCGCTGCATACCAGCTGCTGCAGTGTTCATCTACCCAAGCTATGGGCAGCTCTAGGGCGGTAGCTAGCTGGATGCCATAGCGCCTGCAATATTGCGCTTGAACAGTGCTTTTTTGAGCTTGATCCAGGGGCATCCCCACGATTAGAGCTTCGCAGCGGCGCTGCTGCACCAGGGGTTTAAGTAGCAGCAGGTCTTTGGCAAAACTGCCGCGGGCCAATGGCGCTAGGGGCAAAATTGTTAGGCCCAAGGGATCGCAACCGGCAAGGCCAATCCTGCGTTTGCCCACATCCACCGCAAGCACTGATCGGGGCTTTGGTGACCGCCTTAACGCCAACGCATCGCCTCAGGAACAGGCCTTTGGCCTGGTTGCCATTGACCCACCAACCTTTCCAGGGTGCGGCTTGCTAGGCCGGGGTTCGGGCTGATTTCATGGCGACGCCAGAGGCTACGGGCAAACACCAGCTCCTCTTGCAGTTCGATGGCGCCTTGTTGTGCAAGCCAAGTGAGTCCAGCGCTATTACCAAGATCGCAGCGAACCAAAACCGGCAGCTTTTTCGTTGCTGCTGCCGCCAGTAGGTGGCCAAGCACATTGCCTAGCAAATGCCCCCAGCCTGGGTGAAGGCTTAATTCAATTTCGGTTGGACCCCGATGGCGCCGCCTCAGCAGCCTCGCCCCCGCCACCGCTTGGTGGCGTTGGGGATCAATAAGTACAAGTGATTCCGCTTGGGAATCGTCTAGAAGGTCTTCACTGCGCAGATCTTGCAACTGGCGCAGGGGGCTAGGTGTGGCAAACAATTCGAGCTGGAGCAATAAAACAGCACTGGCACGGGTTAAGGGTTGCAGCTGTAATGGCTCGGGTAATGCAGCAGCAATGTCAAGTTTGCTTAGGGAATTTAATAGCCAAACCCGTTGGTGTTGCAGGATTTGAAAGCCCTGTTCCCGAAGGGCCGCCAATGTTTGTTCTGCGTTGGTAGCAGCCCTTGCCACCCATGCCATCGCCCCGGGTGCTTGATCCATCGCCGCCTTTAATAAGCTGCCGGCAACATCAAGGCGAGAAGCGGTTTCACCCCAACTTTCCAAAACCTCTAAGCGCCAACAGCTACCTCTGCGGTTGCAGGGTTCAGCAAGTAGTAAGCCAACGATATTGCTCTTTTGAGTTAGGGCTACAAGGGCAAGGGGGGCTGGTGAACTCTTCGGCGATAGCCATGGTTTAAAAGCAACAATTGGCCTTAGCAGAGCCAGTTTTTGCAGCTGAATGGCTAGATATTCCAGCTCTGGTCTTTGCAGCTGGGATAGGTGCTTGAACTGCAGGGGTTCAACCTGCAGGTTTTGATGCTGCAGTTGGAACCCCATGGCAAATCCGATCCAATGCCATTCGATGCCACTGTATCCAGGCGAAATCAGGATCGGGGCCTTACCACCACAAGAGGCGTGCGTTCATTGGCATTTCCAGCTGGATTTGGCCTAAGGGCCCGCTCTAATAAATCAAGATCGCAGCCAGTGCTGGCAGCTAACACTTTCACCCTGCCAAGGTCGTTCACATCAACAACGGCAACGCCGTGCCCCAGGCTTGCTGCCATTAAGTCCACCACCGCCTTTGGATTATCTGGGCCCAGCACAATCGTTTGGTCGTAAGGGGGGGTGGAGCCGGTTACATCGTCGATTAAGCGAGCTTGCGGGCCAGCAAGCCGATAAAAACCACCCTTAATACCCACTATTTTTAACAGCGCCCCAAGCAGCCAAGCCATCAATACCCTCGCTGGGCCCACCAGGTCGATCAGGCTTTGCAAACCGCAGGCTGTGGCAAGGCTGCTGGTGGGATGAAAAACACGGCACAACAACCTAGCTAGGGCAGATGGCTCCACTTGGGAGGGGTGATGGTATCTGCCTTGAATAACAGCAAGCGGACTTTCAGCGATCGTGAGAATGTCACCGGGTTTTAAAATCGCTGAGGCGTATTTATGCAGCACCTCTTCCAGGTTGTCGAGCACCCCCAGTAGGTGGGTAGGTACTGCAAGTACAGAACAGTTGTCGCCTTCCCGCCACTTTGCGGCTTGGGGATCTAGGGGAGCAGGGTGCTTTAGGGGCACTAAAACCCCATGGCGGCGCTTCAAGCGGCCAAAAGGTCCGTAATTAACCCAATGGATGTCTACCCATAGGGAATCGAGGCGTTGCTCGAGATCTCCTCCCTCAATGCAAATAGACACCCTGGCTTGGGTCTTTTTAAGGCCTTTAACTATGTAGGCAAACCAGTAATTGTCTGGGCGACTATCTTCATCGCCATGAAGCGGCATCACCTCTGTGCTGATTTTTAAATCTTTGAGGCTGTTGCTGCCAAGCAAGCAGGGCTTAGCCCGCAACTCCGGCACAAACACCTCCATCTGGGCATGGGGATTGTCTATGCAAACAAGGCCGTCGATTCTGTAGCAGGAGGGATTTCTTGCGAGGTTCCAAGGGCCGAAACTTAGTTCTAGTGGTGATTTAGGCCGCAGCCGATGGCGAGCCTCCAGCCATAGCAGCAGCAGGCCAAGGCCTAGGGCGAGTAGCAAGGGAAGCGATTGCAGAAACTTCATGGCAGGCAGATTAAGCCCCCGCCCATTGGCTGGATGATTGTGTATGAAACGGATAGCTAATTTGAAAGTTGCAAAATGCCGCCTTAATCTAAAGAGAATTTGTGCTACACCTGTTAAGCAAATCACCCCAGCCATGGCCGATCAAACAGTTGCTCAGTTCGTTGCAAAACTGGGCGAAAACGAGGCCCTAAGAGAACGGCTTGAATCAGCAAACCTGGCTGAGCTGCTTGCAATTGCAAAAGAGCATGATCTGAAATTTGGCCATGCCGATGAGCTCTATGCCCATGCCAAACACTCCATGGAATTGTGGGGAACCGCGCCAGGGGGTGGGCAGCCCCTAGGTAATCCAGATCCTGCGGTTGCAAGCTTTTTAGAAAAGGCAAAGGTTGATCCCAGCCTTCAAAAAACCCTTGAAACTGCAGATTTAGAGGAGTTACTAGCCATAGCTAAAACCCATGAACTAGATTTTGGTCATGCAGACGACATTTACGCCAGCGCAAAATCCGAACTGGAAATTTGGTAAGCTTATTCAGAATTGTTATCTAGTTAAATCATGAGCCAAGCAAATCTTGACCTCTTTTTGGCTGAAGCCCGCAAGAGCCATAGCCTTTCAGAGCAGGTTCGAGCTGCCCGCAGTCATGAAGAGTTGATCAAGCTTGCTGGAAGCCTTGGCCATGAACTCACTAAGGCCACCGTTGTGCGCCATCATTTGCATCGGCTTGCTGGTAGAAGTGACTCCGAATTGGAAAGCCTTGGTGAGCATGTTTTTAACGATGATTTTGGCGACGTATTCTTAGGTAAATTTATTTAAGAATTATATTCAGTGTTGTATTCATTGAAGCTTTTGCTGCTTCTTATGCCTTGAGTGGCTGGCCTACCTGTGGCTAGAGCAAGGGCTGTTTCAATTTCTTTTTCATCCATATTGCCTTGGCCGTTATATAAAACCTTGGCGTTCTCATCTAGCACAAGGATTTGTGGGATGCTGCCGCTCCAGTAATGGTTTGGCGAATAAATAGGAGCATTTGGATTCACTTCATAGGGATCACTTGTGAGGGCAATTATTTCCACATCTCTCGCCCATCTGCCCTGAAGATCGGAAAGTAGGGGGGCAAAACGTTTACTTGCGCTGCTATCGTCTAGGTAGAAGGCCAAAAGAATCGAACGTTTCTCTTTAATAGCCGCTTCGAGGCTTATGCTTGGCGGCACCAACGCACCGTTGCCAGCATAAAGCGCAAAAATATTACCATCGTAACTGTTGGTATCACGATCAGCCCGAGTTTGATCAGGTGTTAATAAAAATATTAGCCCGAATAAAAAGCAGCTAAAAATAAGATTTAATAGCCTGGATGGCAGGGAAGCTTGTTTCAAGGTTTTTCAGCACTAAGGTTTGAGTTTTGCATACTCCTGCCGAGCCCTTGCATGATACCTCGCCCGATTAAACCGATTGCACGTCCAAGAACTCTAGTGAGCAGCAACACCATTAAGGAACCAAAACGGTTGATAAGAATCTCCAACTGAGGTGCCAATGCGTCCCTTGTTTCCAGCAAAATGGTTATCGCTTGCTGCCACCATAAAAGGGTTTTTAGTTCATTGTCCCGTGGTTCAATCAAAACCTGGCTGACGAATTTACCAGAACGGAGGCTATAAAATACTCTTTTGCTTTCATATATTGAAACGGGGCGAACAAATAAATTTTGCCAACGCTCTAAAGAATTTATTTTATTTCGCAAACGGTCTAATTCACGGGTGGGCAATAGTTCTACGGGTAGCATTGTGCGACGTAGCTCAGGCCAATTGCTGCAAGCTTCTAACACCTCCTTAGCAATGCGCTCGCCATTGCGCAATAACCAGTTGCTAACTAATGTTTGTACATGTAACAATGCAAATGGTTGATCTGCTGCCATTAGCTTTCCATGTATAAGTAATGGTTTGCCTTCAATTAAAGCAATCAGGATTGGATATAAGGAACAGAGTTCAGGTTCCTCTCCATCAAGATTTGCTGAACTGATAAGCGTTTCGGCTAAGGGGAGCAAGCTGCCTTCCCTGGGTAGCTGGGTGTAGGCACCCACCAATTTCATTAGTGCCCTCTGGCGGAGAAGGGATTGCTGCTGAACCCATGGATCTGTTGCGGGTTGGTCGCCAGATGGAATTGTTGTTAGAGCTAAACAGTTTTCCGTAGATAATTTTTCTAGCAATTGTTTGAATTCGTGCAGCAGGCTTTCAAAAAGGTTCAAGCGCCGCTCGGGGAGGAGTGCCTCCAGTGCCAATAGATAACCTGTTTCAAAAATGGAGCAGGAGCCGAACTCTTTAGCTAGCTCGATTTGCAATTGATTTAAAATATCATTGCCGCCACGTTTGGGTAAATATATTTGTAAGCGTTCCTGTTTGGGCTTTGGCTTAAATTGATGAATAGGGCTTGCTGAGCCCCAAATTGCATGAAGTAATTTACGAGCCATATTTAATTCACGCAATCGTCCTGCAATTACAAATCTTTTCAGGCCCCCTTTGGGAAACACTGAAAGCCTATGGTTTAGGGCATTAACTTCTGCGTTGATTTGATCCAAGCCGCTCAGTAAAAACCATTGCTTTAAGCCCAGGTTGGAGGATTGTGTTGAGGAGGATTGCATAGCTTCTGAAATCCTAAAAACCCGGCCTCCATTTGTAATTAGTTCAATCGCTTCATTTATCTCAGTGAGGCTGGGCTGTTCTAGCAATCCATCAAGCGGTAGTTGCAGTAAAAAATCCCGATTAAAAAAACCACCGTTATTCATTATCAGTAACAAGGCTGCTTCTGGCTCCCTGGTTTTTAATTGATTCAATTCCCAACTTAAAGTTTCAGTTGTTGTTTCTTCTTGCAGTAGCCAGCAGATCAACTGGTATTTAAGCTTGTTCTTGTTTGATATATTATTATCTTCTCCTTCTGTAGATCTAGATGAGAGATCTAGTCGCAAGTTTGGCTGATCTCTTTTCAGTTGTTCTGTTAAGGCTTGAGCTTGCCATTTTTCGCCAATAATAAGGATGGCTTTGTTAGCTATTAATTGGCTCATTTTGATTTTGCCCTTCCTTGCAACAGCAGGCTGTAACTTTCGATTTTAAAACCGGTGTTTGCTTCGATTGCATCTAGGAGCTCCGCAGGCAATTCGATATCCAGATCGTGAATGCTGCCACTCTCAAGGCAGGTGAGATGGCTATGGGGATCTGAGCGGTGGCCGTAGAGCCGGCCCTGGGCTTTCTCAAGGCACTCAATTACACCATGGGCCCTGAGGGATTCAAGATTTTGATAAACGGATGTGTGACCAATGCGCCTACCATTTGCATTCAGCTGCTCAAATATTTCCCTGGCACTCAAATGATCACCGCTGCGCCAGAGGATTTCTAAAACTAGTTTGCGCTGCCGGCTCAGCCGCAAACCTTGGCTGCGGCAACTTTTATATGCGCCTTCTAGGTTTGTTGGATTCGGTTCTCTTGCCATAACTCCATGATATGGGCTTAGCAAGGCCTTTCAATCACTGCGGTTAACGGCAGGTCTTGGAGGCGAGCTTCTCCAATAGCTAATTGGGCTTCTTTTAAGTTCACACTGCCGTTGTAGAGCGCCCTCCCCACAATTACGCCAACCACCCCTTCCAATTCCAAAGGCAACAAACTCATCAGATCTAACAATTCACCTATGCCGCCGGAGGCAATAATCGGAGTGCTGCTGGCTTGGGCCATGGCCCGAAGAAATTCAAGATTTGGTCCCGCAAGGGTGCCATCGGTGGCGATGTCTGTGCATATCAAGGCAGCTAAACCAATGCCATCAAATTTTTTTGCTAATTCCGTTGCTGGCAGCTGGCTTGCGGTGGTCCAGCCGCGGGTTGCCACCAAACCGTTTCTGGCATCGATCCCCACCACTATTTTTTTGGGATAGCGCTGGGCTAGTTCATAAACAAGTTCAGGTTGCTCAACTGCAATGGTGCCAAGTATTACCCGATCAAGGCCGCAGGCCAGTAGTTGTTCCGCTCTTTCGATGCTGCGCACACCACCGCCAAGTTGCACCGGTATTTCCAGCGCCGCCGTGATTCGCTGCACTAGGGGGTGATTGGTGGCTTCGCCGCTGCGGGCGCCATCAAGGTCTACCAAGTGAAGCAATTTCGCCCCCTGTTCTTGCCAGGCGAGTGCTTGGCTGATTGGATCGGCACTGAAGTGGGTAACCAAGTTGTAGTCGCCTTGATGCAGGCGCACGCATTGGCCATCAAGAAGGTCGATTGCTGGAATTATTTGCATGGCATGCATTTTGGTTTCACCATTCTCGCCAGGGGAGGATGGCAACAGTTCAGCAAGGCTAAAAATGCGCATTCTGGTTATGGGCGGCACCCGTTTTGTTGGTAAACCCTTGGTGCAGCTGTTGATGGCCGCCGGCCATCAACTAAGCCTGTTCACCCGCGGCCGCCAGCCCGTGCCCGAAGGGGTGGAGCATTTCAGTGGTGATCGCTCTGAAGCCAGCCAACTCGCTCCCCTTAAGGGTCGCAAATTCGATGTGATTATCGATAGCTCTGGCCGCAATCTGGTGGATACCCAGGCGGTGTTGGCCTGCACCTCGGCCCCATCCCATCGTTTGGTTTACGTGAGCTCAGCGGGTGTTTATGCAGCTAGTGAGCTTTGGCCTTTAGATGAAAACTCCCCCTTGGATCCAGCCAGTCGCCATGGCGGTAAAGCGGACACCGAAAATTGGTTGCGCCAAGAGGGGATTCCTTTTACCAGTTTTAGGCCCACCTACATCTACGGCCCCGGCAACTACAACCCAGTTGAGAGTTGGTTTTTTGACCGCATCTGTGGGAATTTGCCCGTGCCACTGCCAGGTAACGGTTCCACCATTACTCAATTGGGCCATGTGGATGATTTAGCCCTTGCCATGGCCCGCTGCCTTGAGGTGGATGCAGCCACAAACCGGATCTACAACTGCACTGGCCGAAAAGGCGTTACTTTCAAAGGATTGGTGGCTGCGGCCGCAAGGGCCTGCGGCCGCGATCCCAATAGCGTGGAGTTGCGCAGTTTTGATCCATCAAGCCTTGATCCCAAGGCCAGAAAGGCCTTCCCCCTGCGCCTAAATCATTTCCTAGTTGATGTGCAGAGGGTTGAACGGGAATTGGCTTGGAGCCCACGTTTTGATTTGGAAGCCGGCTTGGCTGATAGCTACCAAAACGACTACAGCAAAAGGCCCCCAGCTCAACTTGATAGCAGTGTTGATGCTCCCCTATGGGGAGTTTGATGGTTTTAAGTAACCAAGGGCTGAATTAACGGCAAGCACCAAGGAAGGCCAAAACAAGCACCAGCCCACCCCATGGATGGAGTTGACCAATTGGGTTGAAACCCATGCTGTGGGCCAGAGCATTAGTAGCAGGGAACAAAAAAGCAGCATCGTTTTGGCCTTCCCCATCCATGAAGCTGCGCCACCATCTGCTTGCCCCTGGCGCCAGCCGCTAATCAAAAGTTCACGGCCCAGCAGCAGCCATAGGGCCCACAGGGGCAATTTTTGTTGCTCTGCGAGCCAAAGCAAAGGTGCCAGCAACAAAATTTTGTCGCTGAGGGGATCCAACTGGGCCCCCCAGCTGCTGCCGCCCCCAGCCCGGCGAGCAAGCCAGCCATCGGCCCAATCGCTTAGGCCGCCAAGCAGTAAAAGGACCCAAGCAAGGCTCTGCTTGCCTTCAGCTAAGGCAAAAATCAGTGGTAACCCCAACAGGGCCCTGGCAAGGGTTAGGGCATCGGCTAGCCGGCGAAGGAACACGGGGGTCATTGCCCTGCAGAATGCCTCAAAGAGAACGGTTTCCCATGGTGATGCAGCGCTTGGTATCGGAGGTGATGACTTCTCCTTTGTTCACTGTGCAGGCTCATACCCCATTGCAGGAAGCTGTTGCCCTGCTCAACCAACATCACATCAGTGCCTTGCCGGTGGTGGGTGCCAAGGGAGAGCTGCTCGGGGAGCTCAGCGAACAGGATCTCATGGTTCGTGAAAGTGGATTTGAAGCTGGTCCCTATGTGCTTTTGCTCGACAGTGTGATTTATCTAAAAAATCCACTCCAATGGGATAAGGAAGTGCATCAAGTTTTGGGTAATTTTGTGGAGGATTTAATCAATCGCCACCCCCATACCTGTGCGCTGGATTTACCCCTGCCCCAGGCTGCCAAGTTGCTGCACAACGGCAAAACCCAACGGTTGTTTGTGTTAAATCCAGAAGGTATGCCAGTTGGTGTGCTTACCCGCGGCGATGTGGTGCGCGCCCTTGCTGAAACTGTCTAAAAATTGATTTATTGCAGCGCCGGTGGGTTGGCGGGTGGTAGCACTGGCGGTGCTGGAGCAAGTCGATTGTCACTGCCGGCTGTGATTGAAAGAGTAGGGTCGTATACGGCTTGTTTTTCTGCAGGCGCTGAACCCGTTCCATAGGTTTCTGGTGCGGGTAGGTCTGGTGCTATCGGTGCTGGGATTACGGGGTCACCTAAACCCACCCCTGAGCCTGGTAATTCAGGGGCCCGTGGCGGTTTTGGTGCATTGAGCGCAAGGGCTGGATCAGCGGTGATTGGTGGTTCCCGCATTGGAGCGCCACTGGCGGGGCGAGAGGCGGTTTGGGTTTTAGAGGGCGACCAAAATAGGCGTGCAATTGGCACTACACCTTTTTCCATCAAGCGGTTTAAACCTGCCAAGGCCCTATCCATTACCTGGGCCCCCAATTTGAAGCTGCAATCCAATGGATTGCCGCAACCGGAGCCCCTACCCATGGGACTGAGGTTTGCAAGGAGATTGCCTTGTAAATGAAATGGCCTTGGCTCGAGTTTGAGCATGTACGGCACATGAACAAAACTGGTGGCGCCGCCGCTTATCCAGTTGGCATCCTCTTCGCTAAAACCTTTCACACCAGGAATAATGAAACGACTCTTGGAAGCGTGGTCGGGCATGTAGGCAGCAACCAAGCCCCTGCTGCGGGAGAGCTCCTTGGTTTGCTCGAGGGTGAGCCCATCTCTACTCATGAACACTTCAAGCCTGCCATCACTGCGCAAGCCAATCACCATGCGCACCCTGGGGAGGAAATAGCGAATCTGCTGACCCATGCTCACGCTGTAGGCCCCCTTGTATTCACTTGGCGGCGATTGGATGTCGTTGTATAGGGAATGCAAACCACCAATAAATGTTTCGTATTCCCCAGCCCTCGCATCTGTTAATTCACCAAAGCCAAAATCAACCCTGCCCTGGTGGGTTATTCCCAGGAAAGCTCGCTGTTTAGCTGCAGTGCGGTTTCGGCCTCGCCAGATCTGGTTACCCAGTTTTATATCGCCAAGGGGAACTGTTACCTCCTGGCTTGGATCGTTATAGCGCTCATACATGGGCCCACTCACAAAAGCGAACGCCTTGGTATCGCTGTAAGCCTCCCGCTCCCGATCCCAACCTTCCAGCATGCCGAAACTCACCTTACGCGGATCAAAATTGAGGGCAAAAACCTCTTGATCTGGCAGGTATTGGAAGCTTTCATTGCTGGCATTCATGCCCACAAGGGATCCCTGGGCAGCGGGCGTTGTGGTGCGACGGTTGCTACTTGGGGCAATTGCAACAAGAAAAGTAAGAGCTGCCAGGGGTAAGCCAATGGCACTCCATCCCACCCAGCTGAGGCGACGTTTTAAGGAAGCAGTTTTTAATTCACTTCTTGGGCGACGACCAGACTTGATACTGGTTTTTGGCCGTTGTTTATTGCTGGAAGCCGTTGCAACCTGCTGGCCCGCCTGGCGCCGCTTAGGAGCTTGGACAACTGGTTCAACAAGCCCAGTGCTGCCCCTTCGGCGATTGCCCATTATTTAAAGCAAATCCTTTTGCGGCTATTAAAGCAACCAAAAGGCACTACACCAGCATTGCAGGACACTTTATTTGCTTAGCTCCAGCATCTTTTTGATTGGTGCCAGGGCTTTGAGGCGTAAATCCTCTTCGATCTTGATGCATGGGCTGAGATTTATAAGGCAGTTTTCTAACTTTTCTAGGCTATTGAGACGCATATAAGGGCAGGCATTACAACTGCAGCCATCAAGGCCAGGCACCTCATGGAAAACCTTTTCAGGCATTGCTTTGCGCATTTGATGCAGGATGCCCGGTTCAGTGAGAACAATGAATTCCGGGGCTGAACTCGTTTGGCTGTGGGCCAACAATTTGCTGGTGGAGCCGATGAAATCAGCTAAATCCAGCAGGTGATTTTGGCACTCGGGATGGGCGATCACCTCGGCTTCTGAATGGGCTGCCTTCAGCTTTAAAACCGCCTCTTCGCTGAATGTTTCATGTACTACGCAGCTGCCTGGCCAAAGCACAAGCTCGCGATCTGTTTGTTTCTCTACCCATCGACCTAAATTTTGATCTGGTGCAAACACGATCCCCCTGCCTTTGGGAACCGATTCCACCATTGCTACGGCGTTGCTACTGGTACAAATCAGGTCGCTCTGGGCCTTGATTGCAGCTGAACAGTTTATGTAGCTAATCACCACATGGTTTGGGTATTGGGCCCGAAATTGGCCAAATTGTTCAGGGGTGCAGCCATCTGCAAGGGAGCAGCCTGCGTTTAGGTCGGGCAGCAACACTGTTTTATCTGGGCTGAGAATTTTTGCCGTTTCAGCCATGAAGTGCACACCGCAAAAAACAATCACATCTGCAGTGGTGGCGGCAGCTTTGCGGGAGAGCTCCAGGGAGTCGCCAATGAAATCAGCCACATCTTGGATTTCGCTCTCTTGGTAGTAGTGGGCAAGGATCACAGCATTGCGCTGTTGCTTTAAGGCCGCAATTCGCTCTTTTTGCTCGTTGATGGGGCTGCTGCTTACGAACACGCGAGAGGCTGCCGAGGGAAGATGAGTGCAGCCTAGAAAGTTACAAGGGAGTAGTTGTGCTGCAACTGGCCATAGCCGGAGATCTCCATGGCCAGTGGGACCACCATGACGATGGGGTTTTGGCCCAACTTGCCCCTGATGCCCTTCTAGTGGTTGGCGATCTGGCAGACGGTGATGTACGCCTGCCTTTGCGTTTACGCAAATTGAGCCTGCCTGTGGCCTGTGTTCTTGGCAACCACGATGCTGCCAAAGACAGTTCAGGCCGCACCTTGGGACGCATGGAGCAAGCCCTCGGTGATCTGCATTGCGGTTGGAGTTTGCGACTCTTGAACCCCCCTGGTTTGGCGGTGGTGGGCGGCCGCCCCGGCAGTGCGGGTGGGGGATTTCATCTCTCTCAAGCCGTTAAATCCCACTGGGGAATGATGAATCTTTTTGATTCAGCTGATCGCATCACAAAAGCGGCCTTAAGCGCGCCCATTGAATTTCCCCTTGTGCTGCTCTCCCATGCAGGACCAAGTGGTTTAGGTAGTGCTGCCGCTGATCCCTGCGGTAAGGATTGGAAGCCCCCAGCCTGTGATTGGGGCGATCAAGACCTGCAGGAAGCAATCTTGCGCATACGCAAGCAGCGGCCAATTCCCTTGGTGGTGTTTGGTCACATGCACCATCGCTTGCGGCGGGGGGCCGGCAATCGCCGCACTTTGCATCGCGATCGCCAGGGAACCATTTATCTGAATGCAGCCTGTGTTCCACGCCACCGCCAATGCAGTGAGAACGGTCCGCTGCGGCATTTCAGTTGGGTTGAATTAAGTGATGAAGGGGAGGTTTTACTTGCTTCTCACCGTTGGTACAAACCCGATGGCAGCCTTTTTGAAGAACAATGCCTCCCCTTGGAGGGCATCGGCTCATGTTGATCATTGCCTGCATCAGTGGCCACGGCTATGGCCATGGTTCCAGGGTTGCCGCCCTCTTGGGCGCCCTGCATCGGCTTGAACCCCAATGCCGTTTTCTGCTTTCAACACCGCTACCCAAGGCCTTTTTACAGCAGGCATTTGCGGCCATTCCCCATCAACATCGCAACTGTTGCTGGGATGTTGGTGTAGTTCAGGCAGATGCCCTTGGCAGCGATCCCGCCGCCACCCTGCAGGCCCTTGAGGCATTGGAGCCTTTGCTTGCAAACCAAGTTGAACTGGAGGCGCAAGCCATTTCAGCCATGCTTTTACTGGGTGAGAAAGCTGTGGTGCTTGCCGATGTGGCCCCTGCGGCGGTGCTGTTAGCGGAGCGTTTGGCTTTGCCCTTGGTGTGGCAAGCGAATTTTGGTTGGGATGCGATTTATCAAGAGTTGGGGGGTGAGCTAGTTGATTGGGCAAAACGCTGCAATGGGCTTTACCGGCGTGGCACAGCTCTGTTGGAGTGTCCTTTTTGCCTAGAAATGGATTGGGGATTGCCTAGATGCCAAATCGGATTGAGTGCTGGAGTGCCAAGGCTTAGCCCGGATGAACTGCGCCAAAGAATGGGCTGGGACTTTGCCAAGCAGAAAACGGCAATGCTCAGTTTTGGGGGGATGGGTTTTCCCTTGGATAGGAAGTTGCTGGAGCGCTGGCCCGATTGGGGATTTTTCGTGGCTGAGCCCGAATTAGCGCTGGCAGCTAATGCCAGGCTGTTGCCCCATGATCTGCGCCCCCTTGATTTGCTGCCGATTTGCGGTGTTGTGATCACAAAACCTGGCTACAGCACTTTTTGCGAGGCTTTGGGCCAGGGGATTGGCGTTATCGCGGTTGAACGCCAGGGTTTTGCAGAGGCAGAGGTGTTGTTGGAGGGGCTTCGAAACCATGGATGGCACCGTTGCTTGAGCCGTGGAAGCTTTCTTAGGGGGGAATGGCAGCTCGATGAGCCCCTAATTCCCCCAGCCAAGGGGCCCTTAGCCCCAGGGGGTGAAATTGAGGCGGCCCGCTATCTGCTCAAGTTTTTAACTTAAAAAATATATGCAAATGCGTAAGCTTTACGGCAAACAGCAATCCTCAACTGCTTTTTTCGATTTTTATAGATAAGAAAGTTTTGCAAATATTTAGCATTAGTTAATTCACAGAACCCACTTAGTTTGTATAAACGAATACGCGAATTTCCGCTGTCAATGGTTAGTGGACGATTTATTATCTGGCCAGCGTATATTCTTGTTGGTCTAATTCTTAGCCATATTCGGCCGGACCGTTTCTGAAAAGAACTCGTGAGCGGCAAAAAAAATTTGTTTCTAGTTTTTCTAGCTTCTTCTCTTTTGGCTCCTTGGGGTGCCAAGGCCGTGTCTGCCGCAGAGATGAAGCTTAAAACTGAGCAACCTGCAGAAATTGCACAATTCTCCTTACCCCGTTTGCAGCTGCCTGGTTTTCCAGGTCCTCAACCCTTTTTCGCGATCACAGCCGAACGCCGCGCTCTGCTAAACACGATTCGTTATGCAGAAGGCACCTGGAAGGAAGGGGCAGACCTGGGCTATCGAGTTATGTTCGGCGGCAGCTTAATGAATTCCCTCGATAGGCATCCGGATCGGGTTAATTACACCCGTGGCTACGCCAGTGCCGCCGCAGGTGCCTATCAATTCATGCCTGCCACTTGGTCGCTGGTGGTTCGGGCCATGGGGCTAGCTGGCTTCAACCCCCAGGTTCAAGATCAGGCGGCATTGTTCTTAATCCAAAAGCGGGGCGCCTTGCAATTGGCTGATCAGGGCATTCTCAGCGCTGAATTAGCTGCCAAGTTAGCTCCAGAATGGGCTTCCTTCCCCACCATCAGGGGAGCTAGTTACTACCAACAACCTGTTAAGCGCCTAACCGAACTTCAACGCTTCTATGAAGCCAACCTTGCCCGCCTGCAGGGCCGTGTGCCACTGGCAAAAACAGTGCCCCTGGAAAACCAGAATTGCACCGATAACAGTTTGGATTGTGCCTTAAAAAGTTTCTAGCCTGCTTTTGTGGCTTCTGGTTTAGGCAATGTTTTCAGCGCGATTAAATAGGCCGTGAGGGCACTGCCAATAAAGCCAGCGCAGTTGCCAACGAGCGGCACAATATCGGAGGTTCGAGTAAGAATTGGTGCAAGGCCAAATAATGCAAACAACAGCAACCATAGTGGTGCCATCAGCAGCAGCCAGGTCCAGGCGATAATTGTTCCTTCTTTCCTTGGGTAGGCGGCAAAGCCAGCCACAAGTCCGCCAAGCACCGATGTGGCAAAGGTTAGTAGCCATTGCTCCTCAGGTAAACCGGGAACTACTTGGCAGCCACCCCTGTTTAAACAAAGCTCCACAGCCGCTAAGGAATCAACAATTGCCCCATCCTCACCGTGGTCTTTCACGTAATACTGATTGCCAAAGCGGGTTTGTAGTTCCACCCAGTAGGTGCGGGGCATTAAGGCAAATAATGCTTCACCAACATTGAAATTGAGCAGATTGCCGCCGCGGGGATCTGCCACCAATAAGAGGCTGCGCTCATCTAACTCCCAATATTCCTTAACCGCCAAGCCAGGGGTTCGGTCGTATTGGGTTAATACCCTCAATTTCCAACCGCTATCCGCTTCAAATTGGTCAAGCTCCCTCTCTAACTGCTGGCGTTGCTGATCCGTGAGCGCCTTGGCAAGATCGATAACAGGTGTGGGGTGATCAGGCAGCAGATCGGCGTTGTTGTAGGCCATGGCTGGATCCATTGGCATAAATGCCATTAGGCAGCACACCATCAGCCCCAGCAACCATCTACCAGCCACAGGATCAAAACGCAGTAGAACGCATTGTCATCGATAGCAGGCAAAGCTGTGGCAGTTGATTCGCGTCAAGGGCTCCAGCAGCTTCTCGTTGAGCAAGGCGGCAGCGCCTCGTTTTCGCTGGTGATGGATTGGCTTCTAAATAATCCAGAACATGGTTTTTATGGCAGTGGGCGCTGTTGCTTTGGCAGCCGCGGCGATTTTGTTACGGCTCCATATCTGGGTTCAGCCCTTGCTGATCACCTGCTGAAGCAACTGCTGCCTTGTTTTAACTTTTTAGCTAAGCAACCTGGAACCCTCAGCCTGATCGAGTGGGGCCCCGGTGATGGCTTGTTCGCGCAGCAGCTTGCCCAGGGTTTTGTGGCTGCTAACCCCCCCTGGTTGCCCCGCTTTGAGATCCTTTTGTTGGAGTTGAACGCTCCCCTACGCCAGCGCCAGCAGCAAACCCTGCAAAATTGCCCAATTCCATGCCATTGGCCAGAGCTCCAGCAGCTGCAGCAAACCCCTAAGCGAGCTGTTGTTGTAGCCCATGAACTGATGGATGCCCTGCCCGTAGATCGATTTGTGCTGCATCAAGGCAGATGGCATGGCCTTGAGGTGGGGCTAAATGCAGAAGCTGAGTTTGAGTGGCAACGCGGTGCTGTTTTGCAGCCCAAAATCCAGTGCCAATTGGCAAGCCTCGGCTTGGCTCTGGATGGGGGGGGGAGGCCTGAAGGTTGGTGCAGTGAGTGGTGCTCGAGCCTTGAGCCCTGGTTGCAGCTGGTGCGGCGAAGCATCCTTGAGGGTTGGCTTTTAGCAATTGATTACGGCCACCCCGCCCACCGTTACTACTCCCCCAATCGAGATGGGGGCACCTTGCTTGCTTACCGGGGTCAGCTAGCTAGTACCGAATTATTGGCAGAACCTGGCAGTTGGGATATCACCGCCCATGTGTGCACCACTTTGTTGGAACAACTTGCCCCCGGCAGTGGCTGGAATTGGCTGGGCTCGGTGCTGCAAGGGGAGGCCCTTTTGCGCTTAGGCCTTGGAACTTGCTGGGCTGAGCTATCTGCCCCTAGTGCTGAAAGCCTCTCCTGGCGCCTGGCTCGCCGGGAGGAATACCAACGGCTAACAGACCCATATCAATTGGGCGGCTTCTGGTGGTTGCAGCTTGGCACTCCTGGCTTGCCAAGTATGGAGGAGCTGGTGGCCTCTAGGAGCTGATGCTTTGAAGTGCCATCAAAGCCATTTCAAGGGGCACATCGTTGCGAATTTCAACGGCTCCAATTGAATTAGGTAACACGAATCTCACCCTTCCAGCACTAACTTTTTTATCGCGAAGCAGGCAATTACGCACATCCTCGTTATCAAAGCGTGGTGCTTGAAGGGGCAAACCACAACGTTCGATCAAACTGCGTTGACGTTCTTGGTCTGCGGCTGTCCATAGATCAAGTTGAAGGCTTAATTCACCAGCTGCAAGCATTCCCAAGGCCACCGCCTCTCCGTGCAGAAATTTTTCATAGCCAGTGAGAGTTTCAACCACATGGCCAAGGGTGTGGCCGTAATTAAGGATTGCCCGCAGATTGCCCTCCCGCTCATCGGCAGCTACCACCCGTGCTTTTGCCGAAGCCGACCTTTTTAAAATAAGCATCAATAAATTCTCCCCAATGGCATCAAGATCAGCTAGATCTCGATGTTGTTCAAGGGCTTCAAATAGCACTGGATCGCCAATTACTCCGTATTTAATAACTTCCGCTAAACCTGCCCGCACTTCACGCTCCGGCAGGGTGCGGAGCGTGTTGGGATCGATCAACACCAGTTTTGGTTGGTGGAAAGCGCCAATTAGATTTTTGCCACCGGGATGGTTTACCCCGGTTTTGCCGCCAATTGCCGCATCCACCATCGCCAGCAAAGTTGTGGGCACCTGCACAACGGCAATACCCCGAAGCCATGTGGCTGCAGCAAATCCAGCCATATCACCGATCACACCACCGCCAAGGGCAACGATCAAGGAGCTGCGTTCCAATTGATATTGATAGGCCTTGTTATGGATTTCAGTGATCGAGGCAAGTGTTTTTTGATCCTCTCCACTCGGCAAAAGCATTAGCTCTGCCAAAAAACCTTCGCTATTGAGGCTCTTTAGCAATTGTTCCCCATAGAAATTAGCAATGGCAGGCTGGCTCACCACCAGGATGCGGCAGTCCAAAGCAAAACCCAGCTTCCTTAGTTCATGGCCCAGCTGATCAATTCCACCTGCAGCAATCTGGATGCTGTAGGAGTTTGCGCCGAGATCAACCAAAACTTTGCTAAGGGTTGCTTCAGCTTCCATGGGGCGCCACTCCTTCAATGCTGAATGTATGGCCCTTTTGGCCCAGAATGGCTGGGCTTAAGGGATTGATGCTTGAAGAGATCGCCTCTACTTCCTTGGTTGTTTGTGGCACCAGCCCTTGCAGTGGTTTTGCTAACGGTACTGGTGCCAGCGCTGATGGCATTAGTGATGAGTTTTACCCGCACTGGCCTTGATTTAGATGCACCACTGCAATTCATCGGCTTGGCCAATTTGCGGCGGTTGAGCACAGATCCACTTTTTTTAAAGGTGCTCAGCACAACCTTTCTCTATTTATTGGGTGTAGTTCCGCCAATGGTTGCTGGTTCGCTTGGTTTGGCAGTGCTTCTAAATCGTGCCCTGCCTGGGATCCATTGGTTGCGCGGAGCTTTTTACACACCGGTTTTGGTATCTGTTGTGGTGGCAGCTATCGCTTTTCGCTGGATATATGCAGAAAACGGATTGTTGAATGGCTGGGCTGGATTCTTACTTGGCAATAACTATAAAGCAATTGGTTTTTTAAGCGATCCAAAGCTTGCCCTGATAGCTGTGATGTTTGTAACCCTATGGAAGGGAATTGGCTATTACATGGTGATTTTCTTGGCGGGTTTGCAGGGTATTTCCAAGGATCTATACGAAGCAGCAGAACTTGATGGCAGCCGCGGTTGGCGTCAACATCTGGATATAACTTTGCCTTTGATGAGGCCCTATGTTGCACTGGTAGCAGTTATTTCCTCAATCGCAGCAACGAAGGTATTTGAGGAGGTTTTTCTCTTAACCCAAGGGGGGCCTGCGGATTCAACCCGCACGGTTGTTTATTACGTATACGACTTGGCATTTCAGGAATTAGACATCAGCTATGCCTGCGCTGCCGGCTTGGCTCTTTTTCTGGTTGTTTTGCTGCTCAGCTTGTTGCAACAGGGCTTAAAGGGCAGTGGCTTGCCTAAATTGGAGGATTGAGCTGCACCGATTTTGGAGCCAATAGGGATAGTTGGTAGCGGTCAACTGGCGGGGATGCTTGCAGAGGCGGCCCAGTCCATGGATTTGGAACTGCATTTGCAGGCCACAGACCCCGAAGATGCTGCCGTTGCCTTGGCGGCGGCGGCGGTTTTTGGACCATCTGAAAGTGCTGCTGCCACAGCTCAATTGGCTTCTAGCTGCCGGCGCATCGCTTTTGAAAATGAGTGGGTTGATATCAACTCACTGCAGGCTTTGGAGGAAAAGGGGATTGAATTTCAACCATCTGCCCAGGTGTTAGCTGAAGTGGTTAATAAACGCCACCAACGCAATTTGTTAAACCGGCTCAATATGCCAAGCCCCCGTTGGTGTGAATTAGAAGCTGTGGTGAGTTCTGGCGGAAAGCTGCCAAACCATCTTGATTTTCCCTTGATGGCTAAGGCCACCTGCGGTGGTTACGACGGACGTGGCACTGAAAAGTTACTTAATCGTGCTGCTTTTGAGGCATTGCTGATGCGGGTTGACCGCCGCCTGTGGATTGTGGAGGAGATGGTGAACTATGAAAAGGAATTGGCCATTTTGGTTGCCCGCAATCATGCAGGCCAAATCAGTGTTTTCCCCTTAGTTGAAACCCATCAACAACACCAACAATGCGAATGGGTTCTGGCCCCAGCTGAGGTGAACCATGGGGTTGAAGCTAGGGCCCGTTCCATGGCGGTTTCGATTGTTACCGCTTTGAACTATGTGGGGTTGCTAGCGATTGAATTTTTCCTTTCACCCCAGGGGTTGCTGGTAAATGAGTTGGCCCCCCGCAGCCACAATTCAGGCCATTACACGATTGAAGCCTGTGGCACAAGTCAGTTTTGCCAACAACTAAATGTGCTCGCCGATCGCCAACTCGGCTCTTCAGCCCTTGTGGTTCCCGGTGCCTTGATGGTGAACTTGCTTGGCTTTGAGGAATCCACCAGCACCTATCAAGAGAAGCGCAATTTGTTGCAGGCCCTGCCCCAAGCGCACCTGCATTGGTATGGCAAGCGCTTATCTAGGCCGGGCAGAAAGCTGGGTCATGTAACCCTTTTGCTCCATAGCCTTGATTCTGGTTTGCGCCATAGGGAAGCGATGGAATTATTGGCCGCGGTTAGGCAGATCTGGCCCAACCCGGCCTGAAAGCCTTAGATTCGCCTCGAACTGCTGCGTTGGTGTTTGCCCTTTCCAGTGTTCTGATCTGACTCCCTTTTCGACATGGGAGTGGTGTCGCGAAGGTGACGTATACCGGCCCTGTAGCCGGAAATGAAACCCCGCTTTCCTCTCCCTTCTGGTTCTTCCAGGTCGAAGACTGAGGGCTCCACGGCCTGGCGGTTCACCCCTTTTCCTAATAAAAAATTTATTTAAATTTTATTTCTTTAAAGTTATTTATTTAGTTGCTCGAGGCGTTGCTGAAGTTCACTCTTACTCATTTGGGTAACAATAAAAACCTCCTGGGCGCTGGTACCCCTGCGGGCTAATACCTTGTGACCACCTTTTAACCCACAGGAAACCCTTAATTTCAAACCCTCGCAGCGGCCTTTCACGCGGCAGATAACCGCCGGGGTAATTGTGTCTATGGCGGGATCATTAGCCAAAATTTTTAGGAGGGGAATCAAGCCATCCAGATAGGTGCTGTGGGTGATAACGAGTCGGCCCACAAAAATTCCCTAGGCCTGCTCGAGGGGGGCCATGGTTAAGCCCTCTGCACCGAGTTGCATGTGATACAGCTCCGCCTGTTCCATCGGCCCAACCCATACCACTGCCCTACCGGCGCTATCGATTTCTTGAGCTAAAGCCCAGGCTTGATCGGGGCCCATCGCTGGGATGTATTTCACAAGACAATCAACAACGTGTTGAAAAGTATTTATTTCATCATTTAGTACCACAACTTTATAGGTGGGATAGGGGGCTCGCTCCATTAAAACGCTGCTTTGGGGGCTGCTATAGGCCAATGCCGCTACGAGCAAAGCTCCATTCTGCTCCGTTGCGCGGCCCTTTAGGTAGAGTTGATTTAATTGAGAAACCCTTCGTGCTGATCACTCTGGGATGGGCTGCCCTAGCAGCAACCTTCACCTTCTCGATCGCCATGGTGGTTTGGGGTCGTAATGGTGATGGTTCAATCAATTTCTAGAAACCCTTTTGGGTGCAATGCTTGATTTACCAATCGATCTAACCTTCAGCTCAGTTTTAGCTGCAGTTGCAGCCCTACTGCTTATTTTTGTTAGTGGGGGTGTTGTTTACCTTTCTGCAATGGAATGGAAAGACAAACGGCGTCGCTCGGCAGCAACTACCTCCGCAGCTGCTCGCCGATCTGGCAAAAATTGAAGGCCAGTTTTGCTGTTGCCCTATTGCCTTTTGTAGGCGCTTTTACCCTTCTGCTCTCAGCTCCAAAACCCCAGCAGGGAAACTTAAATCCCCTTTTAAGCCAAGCATCTTTAGCCCAGAGCTTGCCTATTCAAGCTCTGCAGCCACCACCACAACTATGGAAAGAGCGGCTCTCAGAGGGCCTAGCCAGAAAACTATGGCGGAACGGCAGTGGTCCCTGGCTACAGATTTGGGGCCCCCACGGCGACGCGGCGCCTTTATTGCTTGTGCGGGCAGGTAAAGAAGCCGATGCTGTGCCCTTAAGTTTGCGTTGGGGGCCCTATCGGGTAGTTGCAGCAGACGCCTTGGGTTTTCAGAGCTTGAAGCAATTGTTGGAGAAGCCAAGGGGACTGCGCCATAGCCCCCGCTGCGCGGCCTTGGATGGGGTAAACCCTGGCATCTTTTGGAGTGGTTCGGGCCTAGTGGCAATCGCCGCTAATTGGTCTCCATTGTTGGTGCCTTTCCAGCAGGGTTGCCTGCAGCTCGAGGGTAGGCGCTGGTGGGGCCAAACCAGGGGTGGGGATGCTGTTTTGCGGTCCACCAAGTTGGTTGAACAAGGACCTGAGCCCATCTGGCCCCAAAGCCCAACGCCATTGCTCTTACAGGGCGATGCCCTTGCACCTCTTTTGGCTCCCCTACTGGCTCCTCTCTTGGATGGCGCAGCCGAAAAGAGCTTGTTGCAGAGCCCTTTTCAGCTGCAGTTGCAATTCAATCCTCCCAAAAACCCCTATCAAGCCAGCATTTGGATTACCCTGCGCCCTAAAAACGATGCTGTTCGTGCTAATTACCAACAGCTTCTTAAGCGTTTGGAAAATAACTTACCCACAGAAATGCGCTTAGAAAATAAAAATAATGTGAGCCTTTTGCTCAATTCCAAGGGCTGGGTGCAGGCCGGTTGGCGTTGGCTTGCCACTGGCGAGTTGCTGGTGGTTTTAGGGGCCGCCCCCAGCGATCCCCTGCCAAAAGCAATGGCCAAGCCTTGGATTAGTCAAACAGCTGGCCTTGAACTTGTGGCAGTTCCCCGCCTTTTAGATCAACGGGGCTTGCTGCCAGGGCAGTTCCCCGTGGTGCTTAAGCGATCAACCCTGCTTAGGGGCCAGTGGCGGCCTGGAGTGGCTGGGGGCGCAGCTCAGGTAACAGGTGATTCACTGCTGCTTGATTGACGTTCCCGGCGGCGTTTAACGGCAGCAACGGTTTCTTCCATCATTTCCACCGCCTGTGCCATTTTTTCTAAGTTGCTGGCATAGAGGCCCATGTCTTTATCCAGTTTTTCCTGTTGCAAGCCCATCTGTTCGCCAACACTGGTGGCCCTTTTGCGCAGCGCCTCTGGCTCTTGATCATCGCCACCGCTCAATTCTTGAATTAATGCCATCAGGCCCACAGCATGAAGACGCGAGTAATGAAAATCGCTGCGGTTTGCCCCTTGCAACACAAGTTTTAGGGGCTCTGGTGCCCCTTCCCCACGGCTTGCTAGCCAATTGCTTATCTCCTGCTCATCATGGGCGGAAATACCTGCTTTTAGGGCGGCGGCTTGCTGTCGCAGGCCTTCATTGCTTAGGCCGGTGGCGGAGCAGAGCGCTTGGAAAAGGTTTTCCCGCTGCTCTTCTGGTTGAAACCCCTTGGTGAAACTGTCGAAAACCTGGGTAAGGCCCAGGGAGAACAAAGCGTCTGGCTCGAAACCCTGCTGATGGGATAGCAGATGCAACTCCACTAGGAGTTCATCCACCAGCCGGCGGTACAGGCCAGGAATCACCCTGGGATATGCGGCAAAGAAGCGCCTTTTGCTGTCTGCCACGGTTTGGCAATCACCCACTGGATTCCCTTCTGTTATGGGCGACCATAGCGCTCGACAGCCATAGCACCGTTAGTAGTATCTGAGGAACCGTTTGACAGTTGCCATGATCCCAATCGTTATTGAGGATTCGGGACGGGGTGAGCGCGCCTTTGATATCTATTCGCGGCTGCTGCGTGAGCGGATTATTTTTTTAGGGGAGCCCGTCACCTCTGATTCTGCCAATAGAATCGTTGCGCAATTGTTGTTTTTGGAAGCGGAAGATCCTGAAAAAGATATATTTTTGTATATTAACTCACCGGGGGGTTCTGTTTACGATGGCCTTGGCATATTCGACACTATGCAACATGTAAAACCAGATGTGCAAACCGTATGTGTTGGTTTAGCGGCTAGCATGGGCGCCTTTTTGCTAGCCGCTGGGGCAGCTGGCAAGCGCAGCAGCCTGCAACATTCTCGAATCATGATTCATCAACCCCTTGGGGGCGCCCAAGGCCAAGCTTCTGATATCAGAATCCAAGCAAACGAGATACTATTTCTTAAAAAACGCCTTAATGAAGAATTGGCCAGTCGTACTGGTCAACCGCTGGAAAGAGTGCAAAAAGATACTGATCGTGATTTCTTTATGTCGCCTGTTGAAGCTGTTAACTATGGTTTGATTGATAAAGTTATCGATCAGCGCCCCATTCACGCCGTGTAATTGATAATATTTGCTTAATTATATTAAATTAACTTTAGCTAAACTAAAATAAACTAGTTTAAATTGATAAAACGATACGATAGTTTAAATTGATAAAACGAAACTAACTGATTAAATTTTTGTGGCTATCCCGCAGCTGGTTCCAGATTTGTTTTATTTCGGCGTAGGCCGCTTCTTGGCTTACTTTGCCATTCCCTTGTAGGGCAACAATCAGGCCAACTCGTTCTGCAAATTGCTCAAGATTCTGGTGAAAAGCTAATCTTTCAGGCGTCCAATCATTGCCTCTGTAGTTACTAAATGCCTCCAGGGGGGAATGGGTTCCCTCCTGTCCCTCAGGGATAGGGTCGTTTAAAGGAGAACCCATCTGAGTCATTAAATTAGGCCATAAGCTTAGATATTATGCACCCCTAGGGGTTGGCAGGCAGTAGCGGCGAGAACCTTTCCTTGTCAGGAATAGGAGCAAATGTACTCACAACCTCCCTGAACTTATCACCATCAAGGCTTTCATTCTCTATTAAAAGTTCCACTAAACAATCCATACAGGGGCGCTGCTTCTCTAGTAGCGCCAAGGTGTCTTGATAACATTTATCAACAATCAATCTAACCTGACCATCGATGCGATTGGTGATGGAATCGGATACATCGCTGCGGGTCATTAGGTCGCGGCCAACAAAAACCTCCTGATTGCCAGCCTCAAGGGACATCGGACCCAGTTCGCTCATGCCAAAACGGGTAACCATTTGGCGTGCCATCCCGGCCACCTGCTGAATATCACCAGCTGCCCCAGTGGTTACTTCGGCATGGCCAAAAACAATTGCCTCTGCAGCACGGCCCCCCAGGGCACCCATGATGCGTGCCCTTAGTTGGGCACGGCTCACCAGCATTTGCTCCTCATCTGGGGAGAACCAGGTGAGGCCCTGGGCTTGTCCCCTGGGAATAAGGGTTACTTTCTGAACAGGATCATGGTGTTGAACAAGGGTTCCCACTAGGGCATGACCAACTTCGTGATATGCGATCAAACGCTTGCTGCGGCCATCGGTGAGGGGTGTACCTTCCATACCAGCGATTACACGATCTACCGCGTCGTCTATCTCAGCCAAGCCGGTGGCTGATTTGCGGCGCCGCGCTGTGAGGATTGCCGCTTCATTAAGTAAGTTGGCCAGATCAGCACCGGTGAAGCCAGGGGTGCGCCTAGCGATCATTTCAAGGCTCACATCTTCCGCCAGAGTTTTATTGCGTGAATGCACTTTTAAAATTGAGAGCCTGCCCTTTATGTCAGGGGCATCCACACTCACTTGACGGTCGAATCTACCCGGACGCATCAGGGCGGAGTCAAGAACATCAGCTCTGTTTGTTGCAGCAATAATTATCACTCCGTTATTACCTTCAAATCCATCCATTTCAGTGAGCAGCTGGTTAAGGGTTTGCTCCCTTTCGTCGTTGCCGCCGCCGATACCAGCGCCCCTTTGTCTGCCTACAGCATCTATTTCATCGATAAAAATCAAACAAGGGGCATTCTCCTTAGCCCGCTTAAACAGGTCCCTTACTCGGCTTGCACCCACCCCAACAAACATCTCAACAAATTCTGAGCCGGCCAAGGAGAAGAAAGGCACCCCAGCTTCGCCAGCGATGGCTTTTGCCAGGAGGGTTTTACCGGTTCCAGGGGGACCTACAAGGAGCACACCCCTTGGAATAGTTGCACCAACGGCAGTAAATCTTTCGGGCTGTTTAAGAAAGGTAACTACCTCCTGGAGATCTTCTTTTGCTTCTTCAACTCCTGCCACATCATCAAATTTAACTCCGGTTTCAGCCTCCATTAAAAAGCGGGCTTTAGTTTTGCCGAATTGCATGGCTTGCCCCGGACCCCCAGGCATGTTTGAGGAGCGGCGGGCCAATAAAACCAAAGAGCCAATGAGTAAAAGAGGAAATAATAAATTGCCTAAAACACCTAGAACAGGCGGTGCACTGCGGGGGGGATGTATATCAAAACTGATACCTTCTTCTTTTAATTTGTTAACCAGCTCTGGTGCTAATCCAGGTAAATCAACCCTTAAACGTTGAACACGGTTGTCGATATCTGGATCAACGGCTTCAACAACCGCACTGCGGCCTCCATCAAAAATATCTACAGAAGTTACCCTGCCAGCATCCACATAATCGAGGAAGCGGCCGTAGGTCATGCGGGCTACGGCACTGTTGCGGGGCGCCAAGTTTGGTTGATTAACAATCCGTGCCGGGCCACCGTTAGAAATTACCTGCCAGAGCAGAAATAAGCCTAAGGAAATAGGTAATGCCCAAAGCAGAACGGTGCGCCAACGATTGTTCATAGAAGTTTTTGCAGCCGCTGGCCAAAATTGTTTCGTAATTGTAAAGACCCTAAGAAGCCAGCGGGGCTTCCCCAGCGCTTTATTGCTTCAAAAGTTCAGTTACTGCCCATTGCAGCGATGGGGCAAAGGGACGGATTTCAGCATTTTTTGGGCTTAAAACCGCACCACTGCGCAGTTCTTCCAAGCTGGCTAGCACCATGTCTTGACCCTCCAGGAGCGTTAGCTCCGTTAAGGGCACCCCAAGGTAACCACGGAAGAAATGGGCCATCCTTTGGGGGCTGTTTTGCACAAACCAGGGTTCCAGCTGGGTGGATGTCCAGTTGATTTCCTCCAATAGCTCCCTTTGCACGGCCTCCATGGCTGTTTCCCCTGGCTCCAGATGACCGCCAAATAGTGCCCAGGTGCCTGGATACACGATTCCGGCAACGTCGTCCCTTAATTGCAGCAGCCATTTGCCCTGGCGCTCGAGCATGGCAAGGGCAACCTCTGGTGGATTCACAGGCGGCGCAGGGCAACAATTGGATCTAATTTGGCGGCCCGCCTTGCTGGCACCACCCCAAAAAAGAGGCCAATGGAGCCAGATAGGGCAACGGTGCTAGTAACGCTGGCCAGGCCGATGGCCGCTGGTAGGGGCGTTAAGGCCGCTACCGCCATAACTGCCCCGAGCCCGATCAGGCTGCCCACCAACCCGCCCAAGCTAGACACCACAAGGGCTTCCACAAGGAATTGCAGCAACACATCGTTGCTGCGGGCACCTACGGCCTTACGCAGGCCGATCTCTTGGGTTCGTTCACTAACAGACACCAACATGATGTTCATGATGCCAATACCTCCCACCAGAAGTGAAATTGCGCCTATGGCGCCAAGCATCAAGGTGAGGCCTCCGGTGATTGTTCCCACAATTGACAGGGCATCTTTTTGGGAGCGCACAGCAAAGTCGTCTTCCCTGAGGATTTTGTGGCGCAGGCGGAGCAGATTACTGATCTGAAATTTGGCGGCACTCACCGAGTTCTCATCTTTTGCTTCCACGCTCACAAAACTGAGGGAGGTGCCAAAGGTGGGATCTCTGCCACTCAGCCGACTCACCATCGTGCTGAGGGGCACATAGGCGGCATCATCTTGGTTTTGGCCAAGAAAAGCACCTTTTGAAGCCATGATTCCCACCACCTGGAAAGACTGATTGCGGATGCGCACCTCCTTTCCAATTGGATAGCCCCCTGGCAGTAGGCGCGCCGCCAAGTCGGGGCCCAGCACCGCCACATTGCGGGCGCCTTGGAGGTCGGCATCACTAAAAAACCGACCCTGGGCCATATCAAAACGTCGCACCGCCAAAAATTCGGGTGTGATCCCGGAAACCGTTGCAGTGGCGCTTAAATCCCTTGCCTTTACCGTTTCGCTCAGGGTGATTTGGGGTGCCACACGGGCCACGCTTGGCACTTGTTCAAGGATGGCGTTGGCATCCTCTAAAACCAAAGTTTTGGGCGTATCAATGCCGCGTCTACGGGTGTCGTTGTTGCCAGGCACCACAAACAACACATTTGCCCCGAGGGTGCTTAGTTGACCCTCTGCCAAGTTTTGAGCCCCCTTACCAACCCCCACAAGGGTGATAACAGAGGCATTGCCAATAACGATTCCAAGCATTGTTAATGCTGAGCGCAAGCGATTCGCACTCAGGGCACCAAGGGCCATGCCAATGGTGTCCCTTACTGGTAAACGGGCACTCATGGCCGATTAGCCAATGTTGTCGGCGCTGCTGTGGTCATGCACATGGGTGCCCCGATGAACCACCCCATGGCGAATATCAAGCGTAACTACCTCACCTTGGCGCACATCATTTGTTACCTGTGAAATGCCCACAATCACGGGGATACCCAAGCGTTGGCCAATAACAGCGGCGTGGCTTTGACTGCCGTCTTCCTCTGTGATCACCCCGCCGGCGCGGCGAATCGCCTCCAGGTACGAAGCGGTGGTGTGGGGCACCACCAAAATCTCACCGGGTTCGATGCTGGCTGCCTCCTCAGGGTTTTTAGCCAGGCGCACCTTGCCGCTAACGGAAGCATTACCAAATCCGGTACCCCTGCCCAACACCGCAGAAACGATTCCAACTTTCACCAAATCAGTGGAACCACTAACGCCACTGAGGGTGCCGGCGGTTTGCACCACCAGGTCGCCCTCCTCTAGCAATCCCTGTTCTTGGGCAACACCCATGGCAATGCTGAAGGTGCGGCTGGTGGAACTTTGGCTGCTGATCACCAATGGATTAACGCCCCAAACCAATTGCAGCTGACGGGCCACCTTCACATCGCTGGTAACGGCAAGGATGGGCGTGGAGGGGCGGAACTTACTCACATTCCTTGCTGTTGCACCACTTTTGGTTAAAGGCAGGATCGCCGCTGCATCCAGTTGATTTGCGATGGTGCTCACCGCTTGGCTGATTGCATTGGGAATCGTGCCGGCCAGCTGGGTATCCGGTTGGCGGTGTGGATAATTTTGCTCGATGCGCCTGGCGATGCGAGCCATGGTTTCCACCGCCTCCACTGGGTATTGGCCCACGGCGGTTTCGTTTGAAAGCATCACAGCATCGGTGCCATCGAGAATCGCATTGGCCACATCACTTACCTCGGCCCTAGTGGGCCTGGCGTTTGTGGCCATGCTGTCGAGCATTTGGGTGGCGGTAATTATCGGGATGCCCATCGAATTGGCCTTGCGGATTAATTCCTTTTGCAGCAGTGGCACCTCCTCTGCTGCCATCTCCACGCCAAGGTCACCGCGGGCAACCATTACCCCATGGCAGAGGGGCAGGATTGAATCGATTTGATCAATCGCCTCAAATTTTTCTATTTTTGCGATCACTGGGGTTCTATGGCCAAGGCTGCGAATCAACTCGCGAATCTCCTCCATATCTGATGGATTGCGCACAAAGCTCAGGGCAACCCAATCCACCCCCAGCTGTAAGCCAAAGGCGAGGTCGTTGCGATCTTTGGCGGTGAGTGCCCGCACGGAAAGCAACACATCGGGGAAGTTAACCCCCTTGTTATTGGAGAGCACTCCCCCCACGGTTACTTTGCAATGGAGGGTTTGTTCCTGTTGATCTATCCAATCAACCAGCATTTCCACCTTGCCGTCGTCCATCAGGATTCGACTGCCGGGTGGCACTTCAACCGCTAATTTGTCGTAGGTAACGGTGGCGATGTGTTGATCGCAGGCCACATCCCTTGCAGTTAGGGCAAACGGGTCGCCTTTAGCCAGGGTTATTGGGCCAGCACTAAACCTACCGAGGCGAATTTTGGGTCCCTGTAAATCTTGAAGAATGCCCACATGCATTCCTAATTGGTGGGCTACTTGACGAATTGTGGCTGCCCGCTGGGCATGTTCAGAGTGGTCGCCGTGGGAAAAATTGAGTCGAAAGGTGGTGGCGCCCGCGAGAATTAACTCGCGAATCATTTCCGGCGATTCGGTGGCGGGCCCGATGGTGGCGACAATCTTGGTGCGTCGCTGCAGGTCGGGCTTTGGCATGAACCGGGCTTGAGACGCAGCGGAAGCTATCACCCTACAGATCAAATGGAACTCAATTCTTATCAGCTGCTTGCCCGGCGAACGGCCCTCTACCCCCACCGAGGCAACAACATCCTTTATCCCACCTTGGGCCTGTGCGGTGAAGCCGGAGAAGTGGCAGACAAGGTAAAAAAGGTGTTACGTGATGGTGCCGGTGAGTTCAATAGTGAGCAAAAGCAGGCAATCGCCATGGAACTGGGCGATGTGCTCTGGTATGTGTCCCAATTGGCTGATGAGTTGGGTTTTGGCCTTGAGGCCATAGCTGAGGCAAATTTAGAAAAACTGCAAAGCCGCGCTGCCCGTAACGTGATCTCCGGCAGTGGTGATCAACGTTGATGGCTTCCTTAATGGGTTTAATTCTGGCAATTCTGTTGTTTTGGGCGCCCCCCGCTATGGCAGCGGTTTTGCATGTTTCGGGGGTAAAACTTGAACCCTGCCCCCAGGCCGATGTGGGTGCCCAACCCGAATTTCGTAGGCCCCTAGGGGCTAGCTGCTATGCCCTCAGCGGCGAGGTGCTGAACAGTGGAACTAAACCGGTGGTTGATACCGATGTGTTTGCCCAAATACTTGATGCCAGCGGAGAACCGGTTTTGCAAAATCGCACCAGGGTTGGCTCAATCGGTGATGTGCCGCCAGGCCGTTCTGCTTTTGCCCTAAGGCTTTCGGTTCCTGCTGGCACCCCTGGCCCCCTTCAGGTGAGCCACGCCAAGGCAAAGGGCTTTAGCGCGCCCGTAAGGGCTAGGGCAGGTGTTAACGATGAGCGTTTACCGCTTGAGCTGGAATTGAACTTGGAAGAATAAAAAATTACTGAAAAGAGCTAAATGATGGTGCGGTACTCATCGCCAACTGGCTCAGCAGGCCACCACCGATCTGCAGGGCAAAAAAGGCCACCAAAGCTGATAGATCAAGGCCGCCCAGGGGTGGGATAAGCCCGCGAAAAACATTCAAGTATGGGTCGGTTATCGAGCTCAAGGTTGAGAGCAATGGATTGCTCCAATCGAGGTTGGGGAACCAGCTCAGCAGCACCCGCACCACTAAAACAAATGTGTAAATACTGAGGGTTTGGGCAAGCACCTGCAGAAAGGAGCTGAGGAGGAGGCTGCTGTCCATGGGAGTAGGCGAATGCTCCAAATCTATCCAGCCTCACCGCTAGCGCTGCTTTTTACGCTGAAAGTGCGATGGAATTTTTCCGTGAGGCTTATCCAGAAAGAGCGGCCATCGCTTTGGCGCCTTCTTTCGATGAAACCCTGCTCCACCAGCTCTTTGATGTGGTCGTAGGCGCCGCTGCCCCGCAGGTCTACCAGCTCCGACTGAAGGATTCGTTTTTTTAGGGCAACGGTGGCAAGGGTGCGCAGGCTGGCCGTACTGAGGTCTACGGGAACCAATTCCTGCACTAGATCACTGAGGTCGGCCCGTAATTGCAAACTGAAGCCAGCACTCTCCTGGCGGATTTCCAGGGCGGTGTCGCGATGGGCGTAGTCGGCCATCAGGGTGATCAGAGCAAGTTCCACCTCTTCAGGGGGGGAATGCACAAGCTCACTGAGTTGATGCAAGCTGAGGCAGCGGCCCTTTAGATAGAGCACTGCCTCAAGTTGGGCCGGTAGGGAAAGGTTTGGATTTGCCACAGTTCACTTTAGGCATGCTTAAGTTAAAATGTTCAGATTAGAAATGTTTACACTTGCAATAATCACAGCAGAGCTAATCACAGCAGAGCTAATCACAGCAGAAGTAATCACACCAGAAATAATTGATAGGCCGGATTCTTGGTTTCATCTGTCCAAGGCACCTTGAGCTGCCGAAGGAATTGCTGCCAATCGCTTGATTGCTGCTCAGGAACCTGCACGCCCAGCACGATTCTTCCCACATCAGAGCCTTGATTGCGGTAATGAAAAATTGAGATATTCCAACAGGGGTTTAGTTCTTCAACAAAAGCCATCAATGCCCCTGGCCTCTCTGGAAATTCAAAGCGATAGAGCAATTCCTCCAGGTTGTTATCGCCAGATCCTTGGGGTAGGCGTCCACCCACCATGTGGCGCAGGTGCAACTTTGCTAATTCATTGCTTGAAAGGTTCACGCAGGGAAAGCCTGCAGTGATCAGCTTTTCAGCTAAGGCAGCAGCATCAGCTTTATTAATAATTTGTACACCGATAAAAATTTGAGCCTTCAACCCAGCAGCTAAGCGATAGCTAAATTCGGTGAGGTTGTGGGTGCCAAGTAAACGGCAAAATTGCCGCAAACTTCCTGCACTCTCGGGAATTTCAACGGCAAACATCGCCTCCCGTTCTTCACCCAATTCGGCCCGTTCAGCTACAAAACGCAACCTTTCAAAATTCATATTTGCTCCGCAGGCCACGGCCACCAATTGCTGACCCTTAGGGCGGCCTACGGCATCGGCCTTAAGCCCAGCTATGGCGAGTGCTCCGGCCGGCTCAAGAATTGAGCGGGTGTCTTCAAAAACATCTTTAATTGCCGCGCAGATGGCATCGCTATCCACCGTTACCATCCGATCCACCACCTGCTGGGCGAGCCGAAAGGTTTCCTGCCCCACTTGTTTTACGGCTACCCCATCGGCAAATAAACCCACTTGGTCGAGGCACACACGCTTGCCGGCGGCAAGGGATTTGGTCATGGCATCGGCATCCACAGGTTCCACGCCGATGATCTCCACATCTGGCCACAGTGATTTCACGTAGGCGCCAACGCCGGCGATCAAGCCACCACCACCAACTGCAAGGTAGATGGCATGGGGGGGCTCAGTGCACTGGCGCAATATCTCCAAGCCGATGGTGCCCTGGCCAGCGATCACATCTGGATCATCAAAGGGGTGGATAAAACAAAGCTTGCGTTCAGCTTCCAATTCGCGGGCCCTCCCATGGGCTTCGTCGTAGGTATCACCGTGGAGCAACACCTCAGCACCCAGCCTTTGCACCGCTTCCACCTTTGTTCGCGGCGTTGTGAGGGGCATCACGATCAAAGCTTTGCAGCCAAGTTTTTGGGCCGCCAGGGCCACCCCCTGGGCGTGGTTGCCGGCACTTGCTGCGATCACCCCCTGCTCACGTTGCTTTTGGCTCAGTTGCACCATCTTGTTGAAGGCGCCGCGCAATTTGAATGAAAAAACCGGTTGCAGGTCTTCCCTTTTGAGTAAAACCCGTTGCCCAAGCCTTGCCGACAAGGTGGGTGCTGGCTCTAGGGGGGTAACAAGGGCTACGTCGTAGACCCTGGCCCTCAGGATTCGTTGTAGGTAACCCTGCATTGCGCCTCATTTCACACCTATATCTTCAGCCTTGGTGTGGGGGGCCTAGATTTAGTTACCACAGAAACGCGGCGGAATGCACCTCAGTGAGCTGAGTCATCCGAATCAATTGCACGGCCTAACGCTGCTGGAATTGGAGGCAATTGCCCGCCAGATCCGTGAAAAGCACCTGGAAACTGTTTCAACCAGCGGTGGGCATCTGGGCCCTGGCCTTGGGGTTGTTGAACTAACCCTGGCCCTTTATCAAACCCTCGATCTCGACCACGACCGGGTTGTTTGGGATGTGGGTCATCAGGCCTATCCCCACAAATTGATAACCGGCCGCTACGGCAAATTCCACACCCTTAGGCAACAGGGGGGAGTAGCTGGCTACTTAAAACGTTCTGAGAGCCGCTTTGATCATTTTGGCGCTGGCCATGCTTCCACGAGCATCTCCGCCGCCCTTGGCATGGCCCTGGCCAGGGATCGCCGTGGCCTTAACCATAAATGCGTCGCCGTAATCGGTGATGGCGCCTTAACCGGTGGGATGGCTTTAGAGGCGATAAACCATGCGGGGCATTTGCCCCACACCAAATTCATGGTGGTGTTAAACGACAACGACATGTCGATATCACCACCGGTGGGAGCACTTTCCACCTATTTAAACCGGATGCGTTTGAGTCCACCGGTGCAATTTCTTAGTGGTAGTGCTGAGGAAGCTGTAAAAAGTTTGCCTTTTATGCATGGACAATTGCCATCGGAGTTGAGTCGTTTAAAGGAGGGAATGAAGCGCTTAGCCGTGCCGAAAGTTGGAGCGGTATTCGAAGAGTTGGGATTCACCTATATGGGACCCGTTGATGGCCACGACCTGGCTGCAATGATGCGCACTTTTCAGGCAGCCCACCGCTGCGATGGGCCTGTTTTAGTGCATGTGGTTACCACCAAAGGCAAGGGATATCCCTATGCGGAAGCTGATCAAGTTGGTTATCACGCCCAATCTGCCTTTGATTTATCCACCGGAAAATCTTTTCCAGCAAAGCGACCAAAACCACCGAGCTATAGCAAAGTGTTTGGTCAAACCCTTGTGAAACTCTGCGAGCAAAATAGCAATATTGTTGGCATAACAGCTGCGATGGCAACCGGAACCGGATTAGATCTGCTTCAAAAAGCACTACCGCAGCAATACATAGATGTTGGTATTGCTGAACAACATGCAGTAACCCTTGCAGCCGGCATGGCAGCCGATGGATTAAGACCAGTTGCTGCTATCTACAGTACCTTTTTGCAAAGGGCTTACGACCAACTTATTCATGATGTTGGCATTCAAAATCTTCCCGTTTGTTTTGTGATGGATCGGGCCGGCATCGTGGGAGCCGATGGTCCCACCCACCAGGGGCAATACGACATTTCTTACCTGCGCTGTATTCCGAATTTCACGGTGATGGCCCCGAAGGATGAGGCGGAATTGCAGCGGATGCTTGTTACTTGTATTGCCCATCCAGGGCCCACAGCCCTTCGCATACCAAGGGGCGAGGGCGAGGGCGTTCCCTTGCTTGAGGAAGGGTGGGAGCCGTTAGAAATTGGTAGGGCTGAACAGTTGGCTGAAGGAGATGATCTGCTAATCGTTGCCTATGGGGCCATGGTTGCGCCCGCCATGGCAACAGCCGGATTGCTCCAGGAGCAGGGGATTAGGGCTGCGGTTGTTAACGCCCGTTTCCTGAGGCCCCTTGATGAAAGTTTGCTTGTGCCCATGGCCCGCCGCATCGGCAGGGTAGTAACTATGGAGGAGGGATGCCTGGCGGGAGGCTTTGGCGCTGCCGTGCTCGAGGCGCTTCAGGATCAAGATGTGTTGGTGCCGATTTTACGAATTGGAATCCCCGACCAATTGGTAGACCACGCCAGTCCGGATCAATCCAAGCAGGCCCTTGGCCTCACACCAACCCAAATGGCCCAAAGGATTTCCGATAAATTTGGCGCTGCCCTAAACCATCAATACCGCGAAGCTCAACCGGTGTGAGTGGAGAGTTTTGAGGTTTTAGTTGCTGGTGCTGGCCCAGCGGGAGGGGAGTTAGCCCGCTGTTTGGCCCAGGCCGGAGTATCTGTTTGTTTAGTTGATCGTTTGGCTGATATGCGGCTGGCGGCATTTAGCAGCGCCGCCCTGCCCCTTGCCAGTGTTAGCCGTTTTGGTTTGCCTGCGGAGGTTTTGGCATCTAGCTGGAACGGTTGGCAGCTGCTCGGACCGAATGCTATTTGGCATCAATGGCAGCAAAAGCATGCCCTGGGAGCGGTGTTGGATTTTGGCGCCCTGCGCCACTGGTTAACGGTTCAGGTTCAGGCCCTTGGTGGTGTAGTGCGGCTCGCCAGCAGCGTTGTTGCAGTGGAAACCAACTCAAACAGCAATCAATTAATTACCAAATTGAGGGATCCCCATGGAAAAATCACAGAGGTGAAATCCAATTGGGTTGTTGATGCCACAGGCCAAAGCCGTTGCTTGATTGGTGAAACCAGCAACCTTGTTAATGATCAATTACTGCTCGGAATCGGGCTTGAGTGGTTGTTAAAGGTAGATATGGGTGATTGGCAGCACTGGAGTAAGAAACTGAGCTTTGTGCTTGGCAGTGGCTGGGTTCCCAATGGTTA
>MWMJ01000050.1:0-9468 GCA_002151525.1 Synechococcus sp. Lanier
CGGCGGGCCAGCCATGGTGAGGGCCGCGGCAAAAAATCATCAGCACACAGCGATTTTAACCAATCCCAACCAATACGAAACCTTCCTGGAGGCCTGGCCCATTGGCCTTGAGGAACGTCAAAAACTTGCCCTTGAAGCCTTCCGCCACACCGCCGCCTACGACGCTGCCATCAGCACCTGGCTTGCAGCTCAATTGGGGGAACCAGCGCAGCTGCGGCTTTGCTTGCCCCTGCAGGAAAGTTTGCGCTACGGCGAAAACCCCCACCAGGCAGCTAATTGGTTTAGCAAGCCAGAGCAGGGCTGGGGGGCAGCGCTGCAACTGCAAGGCAAGGCCTTGAGCTTCAATAATTTGTTGGATCTTGATGCTGCCCAAGGGGCGCTGCTGCGCTTCCCCGCTGCTGAAGCCGCGGCCGCTGTGGTGGTGAAGCACACCAACCCCTGTGGTGTTGCCATCGCCGAAAATTTGGCTGAAGCCCTGGCAAAAGCGATTGGCGCTGATCCCATATCAGCCTTTGGCGGCATCGTGGCAGTTAATCAATGCCTTGATGCAGCTGCCTGCGCCAGCTTGGAAGGTTTATTTCTCGAATGTTTAGTGGCGCCTGCCATCAGCAAAGAAGCAAGGCAAATACTGGCGGCAAAACCTAATTTGCGCCTGCTGGAACTACCAGCGGAGCTTTGCAACACAGCCGCTGATCTACAGCTGCGTTCCGTTTTAGGTGGTGTGCTGGCCCAGCAACAAGACCATGAACCTCAACAGGAGCAGCAATGGCAAGTGGTTACAGAACGCTCCCCCAGCCCAGAGGAATGGCTTGATCTGCGTTTTGCCTGGCGGGTGGTGCGGCATGTGCACTCCAATGCAATTGTTATTGCCCGCCAGGGGGTAACCCTTGGCATTGGCGCTGGCCAAATGAACCGGGTGGGTTCAGCGGCGATCGCCCTTGAGGCCGCTGGGGAAGCAGCAAAGGGTGCGAGCTTGGCAAGCGATGGCTTTTTCCCCTTTAGCGACACCGTTGAAAAGGCTGCTCAACATGGCATTAGCGCCTTTATCCAACCAGGGGGCAGCAAACGGGATGCCGATTCAATAGCAGCCTGCAACGCTGCCGGTTTAACAATGGTGTTCACGGGCCGCCGTCATTTTTTGCATTAAGCCGATTTTTAGCCGCCCCCTACCCATACAGTTGAATTCAGCTTCGTTATTTCCCATGCCTGAGGCGCTTGCCTTTAATCTCAATTTTGTGCATCCCCTGTTGATGTGGAGCCTTCTGGCGGCTTCTGCCTATGCCCTATTTCTTGGCATCAAGGCAAAGAAAACCCGCACCGGCACCCCAGAACAGCGCAAGGAACTGATTAAAGGCAAATTCGCCCAAAGGCATTACTTCATGGGCAGCCTGGTGCTGGCGGTGATGGTGCTGGGCAGCATCGGCGGGATGGCGGTTACTTACCTAAACAACGGCAAATTATTTGTGGGGCCCCACCTGCTAGCGGGCCTTGGCATGACTGCTTTGATCGCCATAGCAGCCTCGCTTGCACCTTTGATGCAGCAGGGCAATTTGATTGCCCGTAAAGCCCATGTGGGCATGAACATGCTTGTGATGACCCTTTTCCTTTGGCAGGCGGTGAGCGGTGTGCAGATCGTTAACAAGATCTGGATTAACCGCTAAGGCTTAAAACAAAGCTGTTTTTTGGGGAGGGCACACAAGCCCAGCCTGGGAGTGAAAGTCTTCCTGCACCTTCCAGGTGAGCCGCCGGGAAACCTGCCGCACAATTTGTCGCAGCAGATGGTCGCCGCTCGATTGCACCAAGCCATCGGGCAAAAGGTCGATAAAGGCGGGCAAACGAATTGCCACCTCAAGGTCGAGCTCCCATTCAACCAAGGTGTATTCGCCTTCTGGAGCAAGTTGGAGGCTTGCTTGAAAATCAACGGCATAGCCATCTTTTTCCACCGTTAAACGGGAGGCGGGAATCGTTTCAATCCGATAGATCCCCTCCGCTTGGGGAAGCAGTTCGAGATCAATGCTCGGCTCAAGTTCAAAGCCAAAATTGCCAAACTTACCCAAGATCAGGTGGTAGCCGTTCTGGCCCACCGGTTCAACCTGCATCGGTGCAGCGCACCTAACAAACCAGCCCTGATGCACATCGAGGTAGGAAGCCACCGCTGCTGCCGGGGCCCGCATCTCCATCACATCAGCAAAATTGCTCACATAACGGCGCAACTTCTCTTTATCCACCCTTGGTTCAACCAATCTAACGGGCGCTAAAGCTCAGAGAGTTGCAACAATCGATCGATCACGCCTTCCACCACCCGATCAGGGGTGGAGGCTCCAGAAGTAATGCCGATGCGCAGGGGCCCTTGGGGCAGAAATGGGCTCATGGTGGTGAGCTCACCACCCAATGGTTTGTGCTCAACGCAATTACCAGGGCCGATCCGTTCGGGTGCATCGATATGCACCGATGCGATGCCGCGGCTAATGGCGATCTCCTGCAGGTGGGTGGTATTTGAGGAGTTGTAACCACCGATCACCACCATTAAATCCAAGGGTTCGTCTACCAGGGAAAACATCGCATCTTGGCGCTCCTGGGTGGCATCACAGATGGTGTTGAAGGCGAGGAAATGGTTGTTCAGCTCAGTGGGGCCATAACGACGCAGCAAGGTGCGCTCAAATAGGCGGCCGATCTCCTCAGTTTCGCTTTTGAGCATGGTGGTTTGATTTGCAACGCCAATGCGCACCAAATCAAGGTTGGGATCAAATCCAGGGGAGGTGGCACCGGCAAACTTCTCTAAAAAGCTGCTGCGGTTGCCATTGCCAAGGATGTAGTCGCAAACCAATTGGGCTTCCGCCAAATCGAGCACCACCAGATAGGTGCCAGCAAAAGAGCTGGTGGCAAGGGTTTCCTCGTGCTTCACCTTGCCGTGAATAACAGAGGTGAATGATTCCTTTTTATGGCGTTCAACGCTGTTCCACACCTTTGAAACCCAAGGGCAGGTGGTGTCCACAATGTGGCAGCCCAATTCATTTAAAAGCTGCATCTCCTGAACGGTGGCACCAAAGGCCGGCAGGATCACCACATCGCCCTTTTCAACAGCTGAAAAATCCTTTACGCCACCTTCCACTGGGATGAAAAGCACATCCATCTGGCGCAGGTGGGCATTAACGGATGGGTTATGGATGATTTCGTTGGTAATCCAGATCCTTTCTGTGGGGTAGTGACGACGGGTTTCGTAGGCAATAGCCACGGCCCGCTCCACACCCCAACAGAAACCAAAGGCCTGGGCTAGGCGAATCGTTACCCGACCCTGTTGAAGCTGATAACCATTATCTCGGAGGCTTTGAATCAGATCGCTCTGGTAAGCCTCCTCAAGGCTGCTGGCCACCTCTTCTGCCCGGCCAAACCCTCGGCGGTTATAACGCTCCGAGTGGTGGAGGGAGCGCTTAAAGGCGCGGGTGTCCATGGCAGGAAAAAGCGCCGGTTAAACCAATCTATTGGTTTAAAGAGCAGAGGAGCCCCTTTCACCGGTGCGCACCCGCACCACCTGTTCCACCGGAACAACAAAAATCTTGCCGTCCCCGATATCACCGCTGCGGGCTGCGGTTTCGATCACGGCAATCGCTGTTTCAACTTGGCCGTCTTCCACCACCACATCAATTTTTGCCTTTGGCAAAAAATCAATCGTGAATTCAGAGCCGCGGTAGCGCTCCACCTGACCCTTCTGACGGCCAAAGCCCCGCACCTCAGACACTGTCATCCCAACAATCGAGGCATCAACCAAGGCGGTTTTTACCGCATCCAAACGGGATGGACGAATCAAAGCCGTGATCAATTTCATGGCAGTACAGCAAAGGATTTAGGAGAAAAGAAAAAACTAGGTATCAAAAGGTCATCGGGTCGTAGGCCTCTTCGCCATGGGCAATGAAATCAAGCCCACGCTCCTCTTCCTGGGGGCTAACCCGCAAACCAACCACAGCACCCACAATCCAGAGAATGATTGCTGTACCAAGGCCCACGAAGCCAAAGGTAATGAGCACTGCCTTGAACTGGGCTCCAAAGAGGGCGATATTGCCTCCTTTAGCCAGGATCTCAGCGGATTTTGGGAAGTAGTCGGCGGGCACAAGGGCTGGGGCAGCTAACAGGCCAGTGAGCAATGCACCAACGGTGCCGCCGATGCCATGCACCATGAAGGCATCCAAGGAATCGTCGAGTTTTGTTTCCATCTTCACCCGCACGGCAATCAAACAGGCCGCAGCGGAGAGGGCGCCAATCAAAAGGGCGGGACCCATGTAAACAAAACCAGCAGCTGGGGTAATACCCACAAGGCCTGCCACCGCACCGGTTGCCGCACCAACTGCCGTTGGTTTGCCATCGGTGAACCATTCAATTAGGCACCAGGTGAGCAAGGCAGCTGAGGCAGAGGCGGTGGTGGTTAGGAAAGAGAAACCAGCACCTTTAGCAGCGAAATAACTAGCGCCATTGAAACCAAACCAACCAAACCAGAGCAGGCCAGCACCTAAAAGAATGAACGGCACATTGTGGGGTGGCCGCTTTGATTCGGGGTAGCTGCTGCGAGGTCCAACAATTGCAGCCGAAACCAGGGCTGCCACACCGGCGGCGATGTGCACCACGGTGCCACCAGCAAAGTCGATGGCGCCAATTTCACCAAATGGTCCTATGTATCCGCCCCCCCAAACCATGTGGCACAAGGGGCAATAAATAAGCAGGCTCCAGAGTAGGGAGAACCAAAACCAAGCCTTGAAATTGATGCGTTCCACTACGGCACCGGAGATCAATGCCGGCGTGATGATCGCAAACATGCCTTGGAATAAAGCAAATGATGTGGCGCTAATTGCAAAGCCATCGGCCAGGGGCGCATCACCTAATTCACCACCAACCCCGTTTAAAAACATGGAGCCGAGGCCACCAATAAATGGACTTTTAAAGCCAAGATCAAAAGACAAGCTGTAACCGATAACAACCCAAAGCACCCCGATTAAACCCATCAGGAAGAAGCTCATCATCATTGTGTTGAGCACATTCTTGGCGCGGGTAAAACCGCCATAGAAAAATGCCAAGCCTGGGGTCATCAACAACACCAAAGCTGAACCCATCAGCATCAATAGGGTGTCGGCACCATCGGTGGGCATTTTGGTGAGCGCTGCCTTGGCGGAACCTGCCATCAAGGGCAGCAAGCCAGCACCAGCTGCCAACAAAAACACACCAGTGCGCTGCAAACTGCTGTTCTGGCGCAAGGAATGGATAAATCCTGTTTGCTGTAAACGCCAACGGTCGATGCTTTGCATCGCCGAGGGTGGAAAGTGAAGGGAACCTTGGCCCCTTTTAAGGGAAGCGCTCTGTAGTGACATGAACGGTAAAAGCCTGCAAAGCCAGTTGCACATTGATCAGCTCTCGCTTTCAACGATGTACTAATTGCTACGAAATCAGCAATTCGCAGCTGCAATTTGATTTCGCTACAGGCGATCCTTGCAACTAATCACTCCCTCAAAACAAATGCTCCCAGTCCCAAAGTTGTATCTACAGGGCAGCACCTCCACCCCAGCGGCACGAGCCTGGCGAAATAATTGCCCATAGCGGGGATCAGCTTTATCACCGGGGGCAAAACTATCCACATCAGGGCGGCTCAAGCATGGGATCAACACCCCCCTTGCTGCGGGCAACACGCCCATCAGTTCCTGCAGATGCTTTTGGCCCCTTTCGGTAACGGTGTCGGGGAAAAGAGCCGTTGTGCCATCACTCCAGGTGGTGTTTTTCACCTCCACGTATATGGGCCTTGGATCCGCTGCCTCGGGTGCTGGCGTTAACAACAAATCAATGCGGCTACCACGATTTAAGCCATAGGTAACCTCGGGGCGAATCGCTGCAATCGGCCCAAGCCACGGTTCCAGGTGGCCAGCTTCGATTGTTAAGCGCAGCAGGCGATTGGGCAGGGCTGTGTTCACTCCCACCCAGCAACTACCACCACCCGCTGCGGGCACTTCAGCCTGTTCCCAGGTGTAGGCCAGCTTGCGCTTGGCAGATGGATCGTGGCGTATCCGCACTTTTCCCCCCGGCAGCAACACCCCAGCCATAGGGCCTGTATTGGCGCAATGGGCAGTTACCACCTCGCCATCAGCGAGTTCAACCTCGCATAAAAAACGTTTCCAGCGTTTAACCAAAACGCCTTCCAACAACGGTTCAAAGCTATGCACCTCAACGGCAGGCATCTGGGCTGGTCAACTACTGGGCCATACTCCCCCACAATCGGCGGCACCCATGGCTGAAAGCAAAAACCTGCGGCGCATCGCCCTGGTGGTGGCTGTTGCCACTGCCCTTAGCAAGGTGGCGGGGCTTGTGCGGCAACAGGCGATCGCAGCTGCCTTTGGGGTTGGCGCCGCCTATGACGCCTACAACTACGCCTATGTGCTGCCTGGCTTCTTATTAATCCTGCTAGGCGGCATCAACGGCCCCTTCCACAGCGCTGTGGTGAGTGTGATGGCAAAGCAGGAGCGGGCAGAAAGCGCCCGGCTGCTGGCTGCGATCAACACCTTGGTGGGTTTGGGTTTACTTGGGGCCACCGTTTTATTGGTGTTGCTGGCTGATCCCTTGATCACCCTTGTGGGACCTGGCTTAGATCAAGAACTGCACAATCTCGCCGCTTTGCAGTTGCGTTTGATGGCACCCATGGCCCTATTTGCCGGCTTAATCGGCCTTGGCTTTGGCGCCTTAAATGCCGCTGATGAATATTGGCTGCCGGCGATTAGCCCATTGCTTTCAAGCCTAACGGTGTTGCTGGGAATTGGCCTGCTGTGGTTCCAAGCCGGCCCTGCGATCGGAACGGCCCCATGGGCCCTAGCCGGTGGAGCGGTGTTAGCCCTAAGCACCTTGGGGGGAGCAATCCTGCAATGGTTGATCCAGCTGCCGGCGTTAGCGCGCCAGGGCCTGGGCCAACTGCGCTTGAGTTTTAACTGGAAACAACCTGGTGTAGCAGAGGTGCTGCGGGTGATGGGGCCGGCAACCCTTTCATCCGGCATGTTGCAGATCAATGTGTATGTGGATCTCTTCTTTGCCAGTGGCATCAGCGGCGCCGCCGCAGGGCTTGGTTATGCCGGCCTTTTGGTGCAAACACCCCTGGGGATCCTCTCCAACATGTTGCTGGTGCCGCTGCTGCCGGTATTTGCCAGGCTCACGGCGCCGGAAGATCGCGATCAACTGCTGCAACGCATTCGCCAGGGGTTGATGCTCAGCAATGCCAGCATGCTGCCCCTGGGCGCTTTGATGGTGGCCCTAGCCGGGCCGATCGTTGCCCTGATCTACGAAAGGGGAGCATTTAATGCCAGCGCCGCCACCTTGGTGATGGGCATCCTCATGGCCTATGGGGTGGGCATGCCCGCCTATCTGGGCAGGGATGTGCTGGTGCGGGTTTTTTATGCCCTCGGCGATGGCAACACCCCCTTTCGAATCTCAATGGCAGGGATTGGTTTAAATGCAGCACTTGATTGGTTGCTGGTGGGTTGCCCCACCCCTGATGGTTTACTGCTGCCGCAATTGAATTTTCAAGCGCCGGGCTTGGTTTTAGCAACGGTTGGCGTGAACGTGGTGAGCTGCATTGCCCTATTGCTTGCCCTAAGAAGCAAGCTGGGCGCCTTACCGATTGGCCCTTGGGCAAAAGACAGCGGCCTACTCACGCTGGCAGCACTGCTAGGTGGTTTGCTCGCTTGGCTGCTTGCAACAGCTGTGGCCTGGCCGCCAAACCTGCTCGGCAAATTGCTGCAGGTTTCTATCTGCGGTGGTGTTGGCGCAGTTAGCTATGGCCTGATCGCCGGTGGCCTTGGCGTTGCAGAAGCAAGGGAACTGGGCCGCACCCTGGCCGCAAAATTACCTTTCTTAAAAAACTGATTAATCAACAGTGCGTTGATCCCGCACCGTAACTGGCAATTCCAAATGGCTGCGGCCAATCATCTGCATGCCCTCCACCGAGTAGATGCGGGCCTGGATGCCAAATTCCCGAAAGGCAGTTTCCAGCTCCTGCAGCAGGGCCCTCTCCACCTGGGCTTCCGCATCCACCACAGTGCCCAACAGCCTTTCGCCAAGGCGCCCCACCCGTTTACGCACCACTTCACGGGCGTTGGTTACTTCAATCACGAGCATCCGTCGCCAGCGGCGGTCTTCCAGTATCGCTGCAGAAGGGTTCAAGAATTTCCTCGAGATCAAGGAGTTGGCCGGGGGGAATCAAACGGGCCAGGGGTAGGCGGGTGCTGCCAGCACCAATTGGAACCTGGAGCCGCTCCAGTGCCATGCGCACAGCCGCTGCAGTGCCTTGGCTTAACAGGCCGGCCAACTCTTCCGCCAAGGGCATGGCCAACTTGGCATCACCCAAATACAAATGCCAACCAGCCACCTGCACATAAATGCGATCGGCAATGGCATCGCTGAGGTCCCCCAGCTGAGCAGCAGAAAGGGTCACGCCGATTTAAGTGCTTTGTTGCAACACCAAGCTAGGTGCAGAAGCAAAAGCGCTCCCCAACTCAAACTGAGCAGCGGCAGCTGGGCCAAGCTTTCTGGCCTCAAACCGCGCCAAAGCCATAAACCGCTGTTTAGGGCAGCAAATAGGGCGCCATGCACAGCAAAATTAATCCAACGCTCCAGCTGTTGGTAGGCGGGATCTTGGGGATTTGGGGGCCTGGTGGCAACAAGGGGCAAGGCAAAACCAACGCTCTATTGATTCTGAACGAAAACCAAGGACACTTGACGAAACCCGGTTAGTGCTGGGCAGAATGGATAGTTCAGGCGCTTGTAGCTCAGCGGATTAGAGCATCTGACTACGGATCAGAGGGTCGGGAGTTCGAATCTCTCCAGGCGCGCTTTTTTTTATCTCTCAAATTGCCGCCTGAAAGGGCGGTTTTTTTTCGCCCCTGGCTTTCTACGATCGTTGCAACTTTTACCCAGGGGCCAGCAGCCGTGATTCAAACCAGCGAAAGGATGCCCAATGCCCTGCTGGAGGGAGATCCCCAAGTGGCGGCTTTGATCGATAAGGAACTTGAACGCCAACAAACCCACCTGGAGTTGATCGCCAGCGAAAATTTCACTTCAGCTGCGGTGATGGCAGCCCAGGGTTCGGTGTTAACCAATAAATACGCCGAGGGTTTGCCCCACAAGCGCTACTACGGCGGTTGTGAACACGTTGATGCCATTGAAGAATTAGCGATCGAGCGGGCCAAGCAACTGTTTGGTGCCGCCTGGGCCAATGTGCAGCCCCACAGCGGCGCCCAGGCAAATTTCGCTGTTTTTCTTGCCCTGCTGCAACCCGGCGACAAGATCATGGGGATGGACCTCTCCCATGGCGGGCACCTAAGCCATGGCTCACCGGTGAATGTGAGCGGCAAATGGTTCAAGGCTGTGCACTACGGCGTTGATCCCAGCACTGCCCAATTAAATCTCGAAAGCATCCGTGAATTAGCCCTAAAAGAAAGGCCAAAG
>MWMJ01000051.1:0-9377 GCA_002151525.1 Synechococcus sp. Lanier
TTCAGCGCAGAGCAAAAATCTGCTGAGCCCTTGGGCATCAAGGCTGGGTTGGGCCAAAGCCACCACCACCACCACCCGATCTGCATTGGCAAGGGCTGGCCGCTGCAGGCTGCTACTGCGGGGCTCAAGGGCGGCAATGGCGGCGCGGCCAGCAAGCCAATCAACACCATCAAGGCCCACCCAATCGCCCACCATCACCTGTTCGCCTTGGTGGGCAAGGCGCGAACGACGGGTGCAAAGCAATATTTGTTGGCCCGCTGGGCCGGGTTGTTGCAATTTAACTCTGCAAAAATTTGCCTCTAGGGCCATCACCTGAGCCCGCAGCAATTCAGCCACGGATGATCTTTAACTGCACCGAACCATCTATTTGAGGTATGCGTTCTAACTGCTTTACCTGATCTGAGCCCTGCAGGGATTCCACCACCAGGCGATCCGGTTCACCAGCATCAAGCCACACCTGCAGGGTGCTGCCCGGCGCTAATGCTTCAAGGGCAAGGCGGGTGCGAATAAAATTTAGGGGGCAGGGTGTGCCGCGCAAATCAAGCACAGTGATAGCAAAGCTTGAAGTTAATTATGCTTGAAATAAACATCTTTAAATATATATCATTGGAATAAATATCATTGAAATAAACCACCAAATAAACCTTTGCCCTTGGGATGGCTTCTAGCAATAGTGTTTAATTCTTCCAATAATTCCCGCTCTTTTGCTTCTAACTTTTGCGGCACCACTACTTTTATGGTGAACATGTGATTACCGCGGGCCACTGGATTACCCAGGCGGGGCACACCGCGATCTTTAAGGGTGAGCACCGTTCCGGGTTGGGTGCCGGGGGGTATTTGAAATTCTTCTGGCCCATCAACGGTTTCCACCTGTAGGCGATCACCTAAAATCGCCTGAAGATAACTGATTGGCAATTCGGAATTTATATGAATACCATCACGCCGCAATTTGGCATCAGCCTGTACAAATAACACCACATAAAGGTCACCGGAGGGGCCGCCCCTCATGCCGGCATTGCCCTCATTGTTAACGCGTAGCCTTGTACCTGAATCAACACCAGCGGGAATATTAATTCTCAATTTTTTGCGCACCTGTTGCACCCCTTGGCCAGCGCAATCGGAACAGGGATCAGCAATCATCTGGCCATTGCCTTCGCAGGCTGGGCATGGTGCCACTTGGGTGAAGGTGCCAAAGGGGGTGCGGGTGGCCCTACGCACCTGGCCGCTGCCCCCACAGGTGCTGCAATTAACAGGGCCACTGCCAGCCTTTGCGCCACTGCCTTTACAGGTGTTACAGGTTTCTAAATGGCGAATTTGGATTTCTTTTTCTTGGCCAAAAACTGCCTCTTTAAAGCTGATATTTAGGTCGAAACGCAGGTCGTCGCCTTGGCGTGGTCCCCGCTGCCGTTGGCCTTGGCCGGCGGCACCACCAAAACCACTGAAAAAGGTTTCAAATAAGTCAGCAAAACCGCCCATGTCGCCCATGTCGGGCGCGCCGGCAGCACCTGAAACACCGGCTTCACCGAATTGGTCGTAGCGGGCCCTGGTTTTGGGATCACCCAACACCTCATAGGCACGGCCCACCTCCTTGAACTTATCTTCAGCGCCGGGATCTTTATTTACATCAGGGTGATACTGACGGGCCAAACGTCTGTAGGCGCGTTTTAAGCTTTCAGCATCAGCATCCCTGGGAACTCCGAGGAGCTCGTAATAATCAGCCATCAGTTACCTTCAGCCTCAACATTGGTTTCAACGGAAGTACTTTCAATTGGGTTGGCGTTATTTGGGTTGCCATCAGCAGCGCCAGGACCCATCGATACCTTCACCATGGCGTGACGCAAAACGCGGCCATCAAGGTGATAACCGCGCTGTAATTCTTCAATGACCACATCTTCAGAATGGATTTCACTTGGTTCATGTAGAACCGCCTCGTGGAGGCTGGGATCAAAGCGTTCACCCTCCACCCGCATCGGCGATACGCCTAATTGCTTCAACACATCCACCAACTGTTTATACAAACCCTGGTAACTGCGATGTAAACCTTGGGCCTCTTCACCTTCGGGATTGAGCTGTTGGCGGGCCCGCTCAAAGTTGTCTACCACCGGCAGAATTTCGCTCAAGGTGCTGCAGATCAACTGCACACGCAGATCTTCAGATTCCCGTTGCTGCCGTTTACGAAAATTATCGAAATCGGCGGCAATCCGCATGTATTGCCCGCGCAGGGATTCATTTTCTTGGCGCAGGCTGGTGAGCTCAGCCGTTAGATCGGGCTCAACAGCCCCATTGTTCAGCTCCTCCACCGGTGCCGCTACTTCCTCAGGAGCTGAATTATCAAGCTCAGGGGCGGGGGATTCTTCGTTCATGGGGCGGCCCATTGGAATTCATCCATGTTGCTGGGAGCCCTACCCATGAATCAAGGTCGGGAAACCCCGCCATCCTGAAACCAATTGTTTGGTTTGCAGTGGAGAAATTTGAACTGTCGGAAAGCGCTGCCAGCGGCAACGCCTCCCCAATGGTGCAATTGGCAGATCGCATCCTGCTGCAAGCTCTCGATAGCCAAGCCAGCGACATTCACATAGAACCCCAGGAAACTGAGTTGCGAGTGCGCTTAAGAATCGATGGGGTGCTGCAAAACGCCTTTGACCCCCTGCCGGCCGAGCTGATTCCAGCCCTCACCAGCCGTTTCAAAATCATGGCTGATCTGGATATCGCCGAGCGGCGTTTAGCCCAAGACGGCCGCATTCGTTGTGGTTATCGGGGCCGCACCGTTGATTTCCGCATCAATTCAATGCCAAGCCGCTTTGGCGAAAAACTGGTGTTGCGCCTCTTGGATACCAGTGCCACCGAGCTCAACTTGGAGCAACTCATTAATGATCCATTTGTGCTGGCGGAACTGCGGGAACTGGGCCGCATGCCCTACGGAATCCTGCTGGTAACGGGTCCCACCGGTTCCGGCAAAAGCACCACCCTTTATGGCTTGCTTGCAGAACGCAATCAAACGGAAATCAACATCTCAACGGTGGAGGATCCGATCGAATACACCCTGGCTGGTGTTACCCAAACCCAGGTAAATCGTGAAAAGGGCTTTGATTTTGCCCAGGCCCTAAGGGCATTTATGCGACAAGACCCGGATGTGTTGTTGGTGGGCGAAACCCGCGACCTGGAAACCGCCAAAACTGCCCTTGAAGCTGCACTAACCGGTCACCTGGTACTCACCACCCTGCATTGCAACGATGCCCCCAGCGCCATAGCCCGCCTAGGGGAGATGGGGGTAGAAACATTTTTATTGAGTGCGGCATTGGTGGGTGTGTTGTCGCAGCGCTTGTTGAGGCGCCTATGCAGCCACTGCTGTGAAACGCACGAGCCAGCTGGGGCAGACCTGGCAAGGCTGGGGTTCCTAGCGAGCCAAAGCGGTAAGCACAGCTTTCGCCGCGCTTCAAAAACGAACACTTGCCCCCATTGCGCTGGCCTTGGTTATCGCGGCCGTATTGGTGTGTTCGAACTGATGCGCATCAATGAGCCGATGGCAGCGGCCATCGGCAAGGGTGCCAGCAGCAATGAATTGAGGGATTTAGCGATAGCAAATGGCATGCAAACGCTCTTGGCTAGCGGCCTACACCTGGCCCAACAGGGCCTCACCAGCCTTGAGGAAGTTGAAAGGGTGTTGTTAACCGATGGCGGACTCCAGCAGGAGTTGCGTAGGCAGCAAATAAACAGTGCCACCTGCAGGGGCTGCAAGGCCGGCCTTAAAAATGAATGGCTGGATTGCCCCTATTGCTTAACCCCGAGGGGAACACTGCAGCCATGAACCCCATGGCCCATGGCTGCAACCCTTGATCCTCTACTCAATGATTGGCTGCTACAGCTGCTTGCTGGTGGCGGCAGCGATCTACATCTATCCGCCAATGCACCCCCCTACGGCCGTTTTAATGGCTCGCTGGCAAAGATGGCAGAAACCAGCCTTAACAGGGTTCAAACAAAGCATTTAATTTGTTCTTTACTCACAACTAATCAAACAGAACAGCTCGAAAAAAACCTGGAACTAGATTGCGCCTATGAATTAAACGGCGCCGGTAGATTCCGGCTAAATGTATTTAAAGAAAAGGGTTGCTATGCAGCCTGCCTGAGGGCCTTGGGTGATCGAATCCCAAGTTTTGAACAACTGGGGCTTCCCGCTGCGCTGCAGCAAATAAGCAAACGTCCAAATGGATTGGTATTGGTTACAGGCCCAACGGGCTCGGGAAAAAGTAGCACACTAGCGGCCTTATTAGAGTATATAAATCAAAATCAAGCAAGCCACATAATCACCATTGAAGATCCAATTGAATTTGTTTATAATTCTGCAAAAAGCTTAATTCATCAGCGTCAACTTGGTGAGGATACCCACAGTTTTACAAATGCCCTCAGAGCTGCATTAAGGGAGGATCCAGATGTGATATTAGTTGGTGAATTAAGGGATCTAGAAACAATTCAATTGGCAATTAGTGCCGCCGAAACTGGTCATTTGGTATTTGCAACCCTCCACACCAGCTCCGCAGCCCAAACGGTAGATCGCCTTGTTGATGTATTTCCGGCAGACCAGCAAAGCCAGATTCGCATGCAACTAAGCAGCAGCCTAGTGGCTGTTTTTGCCCAAAACCTATGCAGAGCCCTCCAGCCCCAAAATGGCTGTTTTGGCAGGGTAATCGCCCAAGAAATTATGCTAAAAACCGCTGCCATTGCCAATTTAATCCGCGAGGCTAAAACAGCCCAAATATATTCACAACTGCAAACTGGCAATCAATATGGCATGCAAACAATGGAGCAATCGCTTGCAAATCTTGTTAATAGTGGCAAAATTAGCCAACAAGAGGCATTAAGAAAAACAAATAAGTTAGCGGAATTAGAATATTTAATTGGAGGCAACTAATGACTCCCAAAATATTTATTTGTAGCCATCGCAGTCGCCAAGGCACTGAGCAAATTATAAAAATTAAAGCTAATAACGAATCGGATGCCAAAAGAATTTTAAGGCAGCGGGGCATCCTAGCTTTTGCCATCAAGGAAAGCGTGGCTGAAAGCAAGCAATCAGCAAAGCCGCCGGGCTTTAAATTAAATTTTGAGAAGCGCCCAGGGGTTAGAGAAAAAGCATTATTTGTAAATAAATTAGCAGCATTGGTTGGCGCAGGGCTGCCGATTATTCGCAGCCTTGATTTAATTACTAAACAACAAAAACAACCACTATTTAAAAGGGCTTTATTAAATGTTTCCCTCAACGTGAACGGGGGCAACTCCCTTGGCGACAGCCTTAGGCAATGGCCACAAGTATTCGATCCTTTGATGGTAACAATGGTGGAGGCTGGCGAAGCCGGTGGGTTGCTGGAGGAGGTTTTGAAGCGCTTGGCAATGTTGTTAGAAAATAATGCAAAATTGCATAATCAAATTCGCGGCGCCTTGGCTTATCCGATAACTGTGCTGATAATTGCTCTGCTGGTATTTCTTGGCATGACAATATTTCTAATACCCACATTTGCGGATATCTTTAAAGAATTGGGTGCTGAACTACCTGCATTTACCATATTGATGCTTAATTTTAGCGTGCTGTTGCGCTCGCCATTTGCGATTATCTTTATGATGCCAGTAATTGCTGGTTATTTTATATTGCGCCGCAGCCACGCCACCCCAGAGGGGCGGGTAAAAATCGATGGCTTTTTATTGCAATTACCGCTCTTTGGTGAGCTTATTCAAAAAACGGATACCGCCCAGTTTTGTAGAACATTTAGCAGCCTTAGCAGGGCGGGTGTGCCGATATTAATGGGCCTTAAAATCGTTGCCGATAGTGTTGGCAACCGGGTACTTGCCAACGGGCTGGTTGCGGCGCGCCTAGGGGTGCAAGATGGCATTAGCTTAAGCCAAGCCCTCGGCCGCAGCCGCTTATTCCCATCCCTTGCAATCAGCTTAATTGCTATCGGAGAGGAAACAGGTGAAATGGACGTGATGCTCTCCAAGGTTGCTGATTTTTATGAGGATGAAATCGCCATAGCTGTAAAAACAATTACCACCATGTTGGAGCCGATTATGATCGTTATTGTTGGCGCGATCGTGGGTTCAATTTTATTAGCTATGTACTTACCAATGTTTAGTGTATTTAATAAAATTGCTTAGTTAGAGACCCCTGAATTGCGGCTGTTTTAGCAACCAACTACCCAGGGCGGCGCTGCCGTAACCACTGAGGTGGTCATGGTCGGCAAAAAGGGGGAGTGTGCCGCGCCAATTGCTGCAGGTTTTAGCATCACAAAATAAATTTATTGGATCAATTATTTGCAAACCTGGTAAACGCTTTTGCAAGCGCTTTAAGCGTTCTAGGGCAGGTGCCCGATCGCTTTCAAAATCAACACGCCTCTGGCTGCAATCCAGCTTGAGCTGTTGCTGCCAACCAAGGCATTGTTTACCAAGCACGTTGTAAACAGGCCAGGGGGCAAGCAAGCCAACCTGCACGCCACTGGCCTGCAATCCACGCAAGGCTGGCTCTAGGTGTGAACCCATCACGGGGGTATTGGGGTTTACGTAACTTGCCACCTGCAGCCGGGGCGAAAGACGCGGCAAGCGCAAACTTGGCAGCAATAGGTGATCACCAGGCTTAGCCAGCCGTTTCACCAATCCAAGCGATTGGGCCTCATAAACGGAGCAGCGGCCTGAATCAAAGCTGTAGGAAACCAATGAACAACCGCCCATTCCCGGAGGGGTTACAACAAAACCCACCAGACCCGGCTTCGCTGCCACCAAGCTGCGCACCGCTGCCAGCAACGACCCGGCGTGGGAATCACCCACCACAAATAAATGACGACGTTCTTCAGCAATGGCTTTACCTTTTGCCTGCACCATGGTGAGTTGCAGGGCCATCCCAGGGGCCAATTGCTCAATTTGGCTAGCGGTTAGGGCAGAAGCAATTGCATCATTGCTGGAAACACTTGCCGGCAATAGTTGTTGAATTGGCCTTGGATCATTGGCTGTCCAGGCATATTCAGAAAAAGTGGCCAAACCCAAGGGGGCCCGCAGCCGTTGCGCCTGGCTATCAAACAAAGCCAAACCAGCTAAACCAAAGCCCCCCAACAAACCCAATTGAGCCAGGGAAGCACGCCTGCTCCAACCCAGTTCCACAAAGCGATAGGAAAACCAGGTGAGTAGGGCAGTTGCAAGCAAAGCAACGGGCAACCAAAACCCAGATTGGCTGCCAAATAAATAACGGGCAAACACAATGCTGGGCCAGTGATAAAGGTAGAGCGAATAGGAAACAGCACCCAAAGCCCGCAACCAATTTGATTGGGCCAAAACAGCCAAGGGCGCTTCAGCGCCAAAGCCGAGCAAAACAGCACTGGCCAGCACCGGTAAAACCACACCTGGCATTGGGTAGGAGCCTTTATTGGAAAGCAAGGCAAAACTGAGCAGCAGCAATAGGAAGGCAAAAACTTGAATCAAGCCAGCAAACTTTTTAAATTTGGCCAACAACCGCTTAAACCTGCTTGTTGCTCCCGCCAAAGCAAGCAGCACACCAGTGGCCAGCTCCCAAAAGCGACTAAATGGTGATAGATAGGCCCGCTCCGCTGCAACTTGCGACCAGTGCAAGGCCAGTAAAAAAGAGGCAAACCAAAGCGCCCCTGCGGCAAGCCAAAAGTGCCAACGGCGCTCAGTTCGAACAAAAGGCAGAAATATCAGCGGAAAAATCAAATAAAATTGCTCTTCAATTCCCAAAGACCAAGTATGCAGATAAGGATTTAAATACTCATCTGGGCTAAAATAGTTTGTTTGCTGCGATATAAGTTTTAAATTAGATATCCCCAATAAACCAGTGATGGAATAGCCGGAAAAGCTATGAAACAAGCGCTTGTCGTAAATCAAATAACTAATAACTGCAATAATCAAAAGAGCAACCAATAATGGTGGCATTATTCGCTGTAAACGCCGTTTAAGAAAGTTGCTGAAACCCATTTCCCTATCAGGATCTTTGGCTTGCCTCGCAAGCAACGCATAGGTAACTACATAGCCAGAAATAACAAAAAATAGATCCACACCGCCGTAGCCACCAGGCAGTAGATCAGGAAATAAATGAAAGATGAGCACCGCCAGCACCGCCACACCCCGCAGGGCTTGAATATCTGCGCGAAATGGCAACCTATGGCCTTGAATCATTGCTTAAAGCCCGCCGCAATAGCCCGGCCTGCAATCCAGCCACTACTCCAACAGTGTTGAAAATTAAAACCGCCTGTTACCCCATCTATATCCATTATTTCACCGGCAAAAAACAAACCTGGTTGTTTTCGGCTCTCCATTTTAGCTAGATTTATTTCAGCTAAATCCACACCACCAGCAGTTACAAACTCCTCACCAAATGGCCCCCTGCCCAGCACTGAATAAACACTGCGTTGCAATATCTGTTGCAGCCGTTGTTCCCCCTGGCGAGATAACTCAGCCCAAGGCATGGCTGCATCTAGTTGGGCTTGATTAAGCAGGGCTAACCAAAGCCGTTTTTTAATAGCTAGCAACAGTTCAGGCCTGCCATTAGCCAATTGCTTACGGGCTAAATCCAAGCGCGCCTGGCGCAATTGTTGCTGCAGATTTTGCGGATCAGCGCCTGCTGTCCAATCAACACGCAATTCAGCTCGATATTGATTTTGATGCAGGGCCCTGGCGGCAAAAGCGGTTAGCCGCAACAGGGCCGGGCCGCTTAAACCCCAATGGGTAATCAGCACCGTGCCCCGTTGACGAAAAATTTCAGCACCCACCTGCAATTCAAGCGGCACCAACCCCTGGGATACCCCAGCCAGCTCCCTTAAAAATTTGCCATCTAAGCGCAGGGTAAAAAGCGACGGCACCGGCGCTATCACCCGGTGGCCTAGGGCCTGGGCCAATTGCCTACCGCTGGGGTGTCCGCCGGTGGCAAGCAGCAATTTGGCGCAATTAAGCGGCTGCCCTAATCCCCGCCCCTTCAAAGCAAAACCACCGGAGGCCAGGGGCTGCACCGCCTGCAGTGCCCTTTGGCTGTGCAGTTCTACGCCAACGGCTTCGGCCCTGCGGCGCAGGGCATCAACAACCGTGGCTGAACTGTTGCTTATGGGAAACATGCGGCCATCGGCCTCTTCGTGTAAGTTCACTCCCCGCTCACTAAACCAAGCCACTGCATCACCAGCAGCAAAGCGACTAAACGGACCCCGCAGCGGCTTTTCACCCCTGGGATAGTTAGCCACCAATTCCGCTGGATCCCAGCAGGCATGGGTGAGGTTGCAGCGGCCGCCGCCACTTATCCGCACCTTGGCCAAGGGTTCAGCTGTGGCTTCCCAGATCTGAACCTGCTGCAAACCGGCCTCAGCGGCGGTTATGGCTAAAAAACCGGCGGCACC
>MWMJ01000052.1:0-9174 GCA_002151525.1 Synechococcus sp. Lanier
TTTGCTGAACACAAACCACTCACGGCGGCCCATTTGCGCCATTGCCTCTGGCTGGGGCTGCCAAAGCTGGAGCAACCCCCTGATCCCAGAGGAACTGAACTATGGATCGATGCAATTTTTGGCATCGGTCAAAGCCGAGCCCTGCCTGAAACAGTGGCTCACAGCTTGGGGCAACGCCAACTTTGTGGCGCTGAGATCTGGAGCATTGATGGTCCTAGCGGCCTCTGTAGCGATAGGGGGGTATTGCTGGGGGAAGCAGCTGCCCATTGCAGTCGCAGCTTGGTGATTGGCCTGTGGAAACAGGGTTTATGGCAAGACAGCGCCATGGCTTGGGTGGGTGAACAGGAACGGATCGAGCTGAATTTGCCAACAGCTGCGCTAGCCACCATTGCTAGTGAAGCGGTTTTAGGGCTTTGGGGTAAAGATGCCTATGGTCCCTTGGCTCCCCAACCCACACCAGATGCCTGGGCCCCGAAACACGGCCGGGGCCGGTTGCGGATTATTGCCGGCAGCAATAGGTATCCAGGTGCCGCCCGTTTAAGCATTGAAGGAGCCAGTGCCAGCGGTGTGGGCTGGCTAGAGGCTGCCCTAGAGCAAGGCCAAGGCCAGCAGTTAGAGCAACTACTGCCCCATGTGCTGTGGCGTTCCCGGGCCGATGGCTTAGAGCGCTTGGATGCTGTGGTGGTGGGGCCTGGCTTGGGAACAACAGCAGCTTTTCCGGCTGGGCTCCAAGAATTTCCTGGCTTGCTGCTGCTCGATGCCGATGGCTTAAATCACTTGGCGATGGGAAAGCAAGTAATCCCATGGCTTTCTAACCGCCATGGCCCCACCTGGATCACTCCCCATCAAGGCGAATTCACGCGCTTGTTTCCCCAATTGGCGGGGCAAGCACCGCTGGAAGCAGCAAAAACAGCAGCACAACTAACGGGTGCCCAGGTGCTCTTGAAGGGCGCCCACAGTTGCATAGCAACCCCCGATGGTTGCTGCTATCAGCTTTTGGAAACCAGTGCCTGGGCAGCAAGGGCGGGCATGGGTGATGTGCTTGCTGGCTATGCCGGTGGCCTTGGCGCCCTTGGCGTGGCAAGCCAAAAGCATTTTTCTAACTCAATTTCAGGCCAATTGCTTGCCCTGGCGGGGCTGCGCCATGGGCTAGCGGGCCTGAGGCTTGCCAAACAAGGCCTGGGCTGCGCTAGCCCCCTGGCGGTTGCAAAAAACCTATCAAAGCTGCAATAAATGCAATTAATGCAATAAATTGAGGTTAAGCCCGAATTAAATCAGGAGAAATAAATGCAATTGTGTTGATTTACCCGTGCAAATCTAAAAGGTTACTGAAAACACATCAAGAAACTGCAAAAGCATGGGAATTTTCCTAAGAAATGAGTGCTCCGATGACTGCCACCCCGCTTTCCGTTGTGGAGAGCAGCCGCAAAAGGGGTAACGACCCCATCAGCTGGTATTTGGCAAGCATTGGCAGGGTTCCGCTTCTAACACCTGCCGAAGAAATCGAACTGGGCAATCAGGTGCAAACCATGATGCTGCTGGTAGAAAAAGGTGAAGAGAACTTCACCATCCACGAAAAGAAATTGGTGCGGGTGGGTCGCCGTTCCAAGGAACGAATGATGAAGGCAAATTTGCGCCTTGTGGTGAGTGTGGCCAAGAAATATCAAGGCAAGGGCATGGAGCTCTTGGATTTAATCCAGGAGGGTTCCTTGGGCTTAGAAAGGGCGGTTGAGAAATTTGATCCCACCCGCGGCTACAAGTTCTCCACCTACGCCTTCTGGTGGATCCGCCAAAGCATGACCAGGGCCATCGCCTGCCAATCGCGCACCATCAGGCTGCCGGTGCACTTGAGCGAACGGCTAGCAACCGTGCGCAAGGTAACGATGGATTTGGCCCATAAATTGGGTGCTATGCCAAATCGCCGTGAAATAGCTGAAGAAATGCAGATCGAAGTGGAGGAACTTGATGGTTTGCTGCGTCAATCCCTCACCACCTCCAGCCTGGATGCGCCAATCAGCGGTGATGAGGGGCGCAGTTTTCTCGGTGATTTGATCGCCGATAACCGCCAAGAAGAACCCCTAGATGCGGTTGAACGCCGCATGCACCATGAGCAGTTGAGCCGTTGGCTCACCTATCTCACAGCCCAGGAAAGGCAAGTGCTGGAATTGCGTTTTGGCCTCTCCGGCGAACAACGCCACACCCTTGCTGAAATTGGCCGTTTGATGGATGTTTCTAGGGAAAGGGTGCGCCAAGTTGAATTAAAGGCATTGCGTAAATTGCGCAATCTCACCCGCAGGGTGCCATCCCAGATCTAATTTCTAGCCCCCTTTCAATTAATCCTCAGCCCAGATGTAGCGGGTTAGTTCATCGGGGTTTGGTTCTGGAGCGGCCAGGGCAAATTCCACTGAGTCCCTAACCTCAACATCGATCTCAGCATCGATTGCAGCCAAATCCTCAGCGGTGGCTTTGCCTTGGTTGAGCAATAGGGCTGAAAATTGCTTAATGGGATCTCTCTGGGCCCAAAAAGCCTTTTCCTCGGGATCACGCAGTTCATCTGGATCAGCCAAGGAATGGCCGCGGAAGCGATAGGTAAGGCACTCCAACAAGGTAGGGCCCTCCCCAGCCCTTGCCCTCTCAAGGGCCCTTTGGGTGGCGGCGCGAACGGCCAACACATCCATGCCATCAACCTCTTCCCCAGCCATTTGAAAGGCACTGGCTTTACGCCAAATTTCCGTGTCGCTGGTGGCGCGGTGATGGGCCATGCCAATGGCCCACTTGTTGTTTTCCACCACAAAAATTATCGGCAATTTCCATAACGAAGCCATGTTGAGGCATTCAAAAAATTGACCGTTATTGCAGGTGCCGTCGCCAAAAAAGGCAGCCGTTACCGCATTACTGCTGCTATCACCAAGGGCATCACGCTTATATCTACTAGTGAAAGCGGCCCCAAGTGCTACGGGGATACCTTCACCAATAAAGGCATAGCCACCTAATAAATGATGTTGCTTAGAAAAAAGATGCATCGAGCCACCCCTGCCCTTGCTGCAGCCCGTTTCCTTGCCAAATAATTCACTCATTACCTCCCTTGCTGGCACACCGGCGCTGAGGGCGTGCACATGGTCGCGATAGGTGCTGCAGAACCAATCGTGTTGGGCTTTCATTGCCTTGATAACGCCCGTAGCAATTGCCTCTTGGCCGTTGTAGAGGTGAACAAAACCAAACATTTTGCCGCGGTAATACATTTCCGCGCATTTGTCTTCAAAGCGGCGACCCAAAACCATGTCGCGGTAGAGCATCAAGCCGTCTTCCCGGTTCAGCTCCGCACCGAGCGCCGCTGGAGAAAAACCTGCGGCAGCAGCGGTTTCGCTGGTCATGGCACCTGGGCCCCATCAAAAAACAAACTTTACCGTTGAACCAACGTAAACTTCGACCTCGTATAAGCATCCAGCGCTTGGAGCTACCGCTCGACCATTTCCGTTTACTGGGAGTTAGCCCTGTAGTTGCTAGCGATGGCGTATTGCGCACCCTGCAGCAGCGCTTAGATCGTCCCCCTGGGCCGGGTTTCAGCATAGAGGCGCTCACCGCAAGGGCTGAACTGCTTGAGGCAAGCGCAAATCTTCTAACCGATATGGATAAGCGCAGGCATTACGAATGCCTGCTAACGGAACAAACAACCGAAGGCTCAACAATCCTGCCCGCCCTGGAGGTGCCGTCTAATTTGGAAGTGGGCGGTTTGATTCTTTTAATGGAGTCAGGCCAAGCCCTAGAAGCTTTTGAAGGGGCTCGCAGGGCTTTGCAACCACCTCAAGCCCCTGCCCTTGGCAGCAGCCGTGAGGCTGATCTAGCTCTGCTAGCTGCCCTGGCCTGCCAGCAGGGTGGCGCTGAGAGGCGCCGCGAGCGCCACTACGAAACAGCAGCCCTTTTGCTGCAACAGGGCATTCAATTGCTGCAACGGATGGGGCAACAATTGGAGCGACGTTTGGCCTTAGAGGCTGATCTGCAAGAGCTGCTTCCCTATCGGGTGCTGGATTTACTTAGTAGACCCCTAATCGAAGACCAGCAGCGTCAACTTGGCCAGCAGCTTCTGCAAGAACTAATTAGCCGCCGCGGTGGCCTCGATGGCGAGCAGGATCCAAATTTTTCCCAGGAAGCCTTCCAATCATTTTTTCAACAGATCCGTAATTTTCTCACCGTGCAAGAACAGATCGATCTGTTCCTCACAATGGCGGAGGCCGGTTCCGTAACTGCTGATTTCCTTAGCGCCTATGCCCTTACAGCATCTGGTTTTGCCCAACGCAAACCGGAACGGATCGAAGCGGCCCTGGGGCGGCTCAAAACCCTCCATGAGGTGGGAGTTGAACCTGAAATTGCCTGTTTAGAACTGCTTTTAGGTAATACGGATTCCGCCCAATCCCACTTCCAGCGGGGCAGCGACCCTGAATTGCAGCACTGGGCCAAAGAGCAAGGGGATGATCCCCTAGCTGGCATTTGCGCCTATTGCCGCGATTGGCTCGAAAGACAGGTGTTGCCCTGTTACCGCGACCTTGAGGCCGACCCAGATCTGGAGGCCTATTTTGCCGATCGTGATGTGCAGGCTTACATCGAAAGGGGCGACCGCCGCCGCGCCCATGGAATCGATCAAAGAGCTGAACCAATCACCAGCTTTGAGCTGCTGCCAAACCCAAGCGCCGCTGAACTTGAACAAATATGGCAAAAAGAAGCAAACGAATTAAACGATTTAATTCAGCCTGAACAACCAAGAGAAAAGTTTCAGCTGCTGGAACAAATTAGGGATTGGTGGCAATCCGAGCCATGGGAGGTACCCATAGCCAAATTGCAAAACCTCAGCAAAATTAATCGCTGGCTTGTTTTAGGGGTGGCAATGGTGGCATCCAGCGCCATTGGCTTGAATCTCGGCCACAAACAAGATCCGCCCCCTATACCCAAGGAAGCCCTATTGCTGCCGCCACCACCGGTTGCAACAAACCAACCCAACTTGCAACCAGGTTTGCAACCAAAGCCACAGCCGCCAGTTGAATCTCCAGAACAAGCAAGCAAAACGGTTTTAGAGCAATGGTTAAAAGCAAAAGCTGAAATGCTTGCAGGGGGCAACAACGAAGCGCTGCTAAGCAAACTGGCCTTACCAAAACTGGTTGATAACGTGATTGCCGATCGGGCCGACTACGCCAAAGCTGGCTTAACCCTGAAGGTGAACGCCCAGTTGGATAAATTCAGCAGCATCAGCAGCAGCCCAGTGCGGCTTGAAGCCCAAGCCCAAATCCTCTACTCCGAGGAACTGCTGGGCCCCGATGGCAAGCTATTAAAAAAACAAAACCCCACCCCTTTAACAAATACCTATGTTTTTGTTCGCAATGGCGCCAATGGGCCCTGGCAATTGGCTGATTTTCGCGCTGGCAGCTGATGTTTGAAGAGCTTTCCCAACGGCTTGAGGATGCCATGCGCGGCCTCAGGGGCCAAGCTGCCATAAGTGAAACCAATGTTGATGGGGCGCTTAAAAACGTAAGAAGGGCCCTGCTCGAAGCGGATGTGAGCCTGCAGGTGGTGCAGGATTTCGTTGCTGATGTGCGCAGTAAAGCCCTAGGAGCTGAGGTGGTGCGCGGCATTACCCCCGACCAACAATTCATCCAGCTGGTGCACAACGAGCTGGTGGAGGTGATGGGGGGCGCTAATGCGCCTTTGGCCCAGGCTGAGGCACTGCCCACTGTGGTGCTGATGGCTGGCCTGCAGGGTGCCGGTAAAACCACAGCCACAGCCAAGCTGGGGCTGCACCTCAAGGAGCAGGGTCGCAAGGCGCTTTTGGTGGCCGCGGATGTGTATCGGCCCGCAGCCATCGACCAGCTGCAAACCCTTGGGCGTCAGATTGGTGTGGAGGTATTCAGCCTTGGGGCTGATGCAAAACCGGAGGATATTGCCGCTGCCGGCGTAGCTAAGGGCCGGGCGGAGGGCTTCAACACTGTGATCGTTGATACCGCCGGGCGGCTACAGATCGACACGGCGATGATGGAGGAAATGGTGCGAATCCGCGCCGCAGTGCTGCCCGATGAGGTGCTGCTGGTGGTGGATTCAATGATCGGCCAGGAGGCGGCTGAACTCACCCGCGCCTTCCATGAGCAGGTGGGTCTTACGGGGGCAGTGCTCACCAAGCTCGATGGCGATAGCCGTGGCGGCGCTGCCCTCTCGATCCGCAAGGTGAGTGGTGCGCCGATCAAATTCATCGGCACCGGCGAAAAGGTGGAGGCCCTCCAACCATTCCATCCGGAGCGGATGGCCAGCCGGATCCTCGGCATGGGAGATGTGCTCACCTTGGTGGAAAGAGCTCAAAAGGAGGTGGAGATCGCTGATGTGGAGCGCATGCAGCGCAAGCTGCAGGAGGCCTCCTTCGACTTCTCTGATTTTGTGCAGCAGATGCGTTTGATCAAACGCATGGGTTCCCTTGGCGGACTGATGAAAATGATCCCGGGCATGAACAAGATCGACGACGGCATGCTCAAGCAGGGGGAAGCCCAGCTCAAGCGCATCGAGGCGATGATCGGCTCGATGACCCAAGAGGAGAGGGAAAATCCTGATTTATTAGCATCGCAACCATCTAGGCGAAGGCGCATTGCCAAAGGCAGTGGCCATAAACCAGGCGACATGGATAAGGTGCTGGCCGATTTCCAAAAGATGCGCGGTTTTATGCAACAAATGAGCCGCGGCGGTGGCATGCCTGGACTGCCTGGCATGGGTGGAATACCTGGCATGGGTGGGATGCCCGGAATGGGTGGCCCTCAACGGGCGGCAAAGGCCTATAAACCAGCCAAAAAGCGCAAGGGATTCGGTCAGCTTTAACCGCTAACAGTTATGGTGGTTGATTCCAGTTTTCGCCCGATTAGTCACGATGATCAAGCTCCGCCTGAAGCGCTTCGGTAAGAAGCGGGAAACGAGCTTCCGGATCGTGGCTTGTAACAGCACCAGCCGCCGGGACGGACGTCCCCTTGAGGAACTGGGTTTTTACAACCCACGCACCAATGAAACTCGTCTTGATACCGAAGCCCTGCGCCGCAGGCTTGATCAAGGCGCCCAACCATCAGACACCGTGCGGGGCCTCCTGGAAAAAGGCGGCATGATCGCCAAAACAATCAGGCCAGCTGAAACCATTGGCAAGGCAAAACAGGCAGCTGCCCGCGAAGCAGAGGCTAAGGCTGCTGCAAAGGCTGCTGCTGAAGCAAAGGCGGCAGAAGTTGCTGCTGCAGAGGCTGCCAAAGCTGAAGCTGCTGCCGCCGCAGCCGCCGCAGCCGCCGCGGAAGAAACCCCCGAAGAGACCCCTGAAGAAACCTCTGTAGTGGAAGCTGAAGCCTGATATCAGCCCCATGGAAGGGCGCCAGCGTTTCGCGATTGATCTACCAGATCAAGCTGCTGCCTTAGCATTAGCTGGCGAGGCAGAAGTAAACCTTAAAAAGATCAGTGAATCAACCGGCGCACAATTAGTGCTGCGCGGTTTGCAATTACATATTGATGGCAAGCCACAACAATTAGAGCAGGCCGCCGCCGTTGTGGAATTACTGCGACATCAATGGACTGCCGGAGAAACAATCACTGCCGCTGATTTAAATACCAATCTGCAGGCATTAAATAAAGGCTACGGATCAGAGCAACGTTTGTTAAGTAAACAGGTTTTAGCGCGCAGCCAAAGCGGCAAGTTATTAAGGCCACGCACCCTGGGGCAACGCAACTATGTGGAGGCGATGGAAAACCATGAACTCACCTTGGCCCTCGGGCCTGCGGGCACTGGTAAAACCTTTTTAGCTGTGGTGCAAGCGGTGCGTTGCCTGCAGGAGAGGCGGGTTGAAAGGATTGTGCTCACCAGGCCTGCGCTGGAAACAGCAGTAGAGCCATACCTTCGCCCTCTATACGACGCCTTACACAGCTTGCTTAGCCCAGAACGCACAGCTGCACTATTAGAGAAAGGAATTATTGAAGCAGCACCGCTTGCTTATATAGGCGGCCGCACCCTTGGGGATGCTTTTGTGATTGTTGATGAAGCCCAAAACAGCAGCTGCGCCCAAATGCGCATGCTGCTCACCAGGCTGGGCGAAAATTCGCGAATGGTGGTTATTGGTGATCCCTCCCAAATTGACTTACCCCGCACAGAACCCAGTGGTCTGGTGGAAGCGGCCCAAGTACTTGATGGGGTGGAGGGTATTGCAATCTGCAGGCTTAGTTCAGCTGATGTGGTGCGCCATCCATTGGTGCAAAGGCTGGTGGAGGCTTACGCCAAACAAGGCGGTGATCCGCACAGCAAAAACTGATTTTCGCTGCCACCATAGGGGGGTTCCCTTAGGTGAAAAGCCATGCCGGCCAGCAGTAATTTTCAACAAGCGATAAAGGAAGCGCAAAGCAGCGCCCTAGTGGGGCCAAATGTTGTTAATCGCGCTCTGCCCTATGTGGGTGGCGGCATGGTGCTCACTTCGGTGGGGGTGCTTGGCGGATTAACAATGATCGCTACGCCCCTGTTCATGCCCCTCTTTTGGGTGGCTTTAATCGGCAACTTAATCCTATTTTTTGTGGCGCAAAACGTAGCGCTCAAAGCTAATAACGCCACTGCCTTACCGCTTTTAGCTGTTTACAGCCTGCTTACCGGTTTCACCCTCAGCGGCTTAGTGGCCATGGCTCTGAGCGGAGCTGCTGGTGTTGGTGGGGTTGCGATTGCTGCGTTAGCCACTGGTATCACATTTCTGATCGCATCGATTGTGGGCCGTCGCATGAGCGACAGCGTTGGTCAATCCCTCACGGCAGTGGTGGGTTTGGGCCTCGTGGGGCTATTAATTGCCATGGTTGTGCAACTTATCGGCGGTATTTTTGCCCCCGGCATGTTCATGGGTGGTGGATTTGAATTAATGATTGCCGGCTTTGGCACGGTGTTATTTGTTGGAGCTGCTTTTGTAGATTTCTACACAATGCCCCGCACCTATCGCGACGACCAATATTTAGCCGGCGCCCTTGGCATGTATCTCACTTACATCAATCTATTTATCTTTATCCTGCGCCTCATAATCGCCCTAAATGGTGGCAGCCGCCGCGATTAATTGCTAGGAGTTAGATCTTTAAATCCTTACTACTCAGCAACAGACAACACAGCCGCCTTTATGGCGGCTTTTTGTTCGGCGTCGTATT
>MWMJ01000053.1:0-9108 GCA_002151525.1 Synechococcus sp. Lanier
TGTTTTAATGGCCGCCAGTTTACTAACCGAAAACAGCTTACGGCTGCGCAACATGCCAGCCCTTTCTGATATCGGTGGCATGGCCGATATCCTTGCCGCCCTCGGCGTTCAAATCGAGCGCGGTTCCGATTGGGTTGAACTGCAAGCAAATCATCTCAGCCATATTTCGCCGCCCTACGAACTTGTAAACAGCCTTAGGGCCAGCTTTTTTTGCATCGGCCCCCTGCTTGCCCGCCTCGGGGTAGCACGGGTGCCATTGCCTGGGGGTTGCAAAATCGGCGCCCGCCCGGTGGTGGAGCACGTAAAAGGTTTGAAGGCCCTAGGCGCCCAGGTAACGATCGAACATGGTGTTGTGTCTGCGGTGGTGCCTGGCCGCGGCCACCGCCTAACTGGTGGACGCATTTACCTAGATTGCCCCAGCGTTGGCGCCACAGAAACATTAATGATGGCCGCCGCTTTGGCGGATGGCGAAACGGTGATCGAAAATGCCGCCCAGGAACCAGAAGTAATTGATTTAGCTGGCTTGATCATCGCCATGGGTGGCAGGGTGCGTGGCGCTGGCACACCCACCATCACGATCGTTGGCATGGAGAAACTTCATGGTGCCAACTACATGGTTATTCCAGATCGCATTGAGGCGGGCACCCTCTTGCTTGCTGGTGCGATCACCCGCTCCTGTTTGCGGGTAACACCTGTAATTCCAGAGCATTTAGGGGCTGTTATCAGCAAGCTTGAGGAATGTGGTTGCCAACTTAATAACGATGGCATCGGCATAACGATCAAGGCAGATCGCATTAATGCTGTTGATCTGCGCACCCAACCCTTTCCAGGGTTCCCCACCGATTTGCAGGCTCCATTTATGAGCTTGCTGGCAACAGCCAAGGGCTCCAGTGTGATCACTGAAGCAATTTTTGAAAACCGCCTCCAACATGTGGGGGATCTGCAAAGGATGGGAGCTGATATCCGCACCCAAGGCAACACTGCCTTTGTGGAGGGTGTGGCTCGTCTCAGCGGCGCCCCTGTTACCGGCAGCGATCTAAGGGCTGCTGCTGCAATGGTGCTTGCTGGTTTAGCTGCAGATGGCACCACATCAGTGCAGGGTTTACAACACCTGGATCGCGGCTACGACAACCTAGAAGGCAAGCTGAATGCAGTAGGTGCTTCGATTAAGCGAACCTACGCTTGATGGGGGCAGTCGGACTCGAACCGACAAAGCCGAAGCCGGCGCATTTTGAGTGCGCTGCGTCTACCAATTCCGCCATGCCCCCGAGCCCCAAATCTACCGCTGTGATGGCCACCTATGGCCGTTACCCCTTAAAAATTGAAAAAGGAAGGGGCGTATGGCTAAAAGCGAGTGATGGCAAGTGGTATTTGGATTGCGTTGCCGGGATCGCCACCTGCAGCCTTGGCCACAGCAATCCGCGCCTGCGCCAAGCCCTAACCAGGCAATTGAGCAAATTGCAACATGTTTCCAACCTTTATGAAATTCCTGAACAAGAGGAACTAGCAACCTGGTTGCAGGAGCACAGCTGCGCTGATCAGCTTTTTTTCTGCAATTCAGGCGCGGAAGCAAATGAAGCAGCAATCAAATTGGCCCGTAAATACGGCCACAGCAAAAAACAAATTGAGCGCCCCTTAGTTCTGAGTGCAAGGGCCAGTTTCCATGGCCGCACCCTCGCTGCCGTTACCGCCACCGGCCAAGACAAATATCACCGCGGCTTTGAGCCCCTACCCGATGGCTTTGCCTATTTCACTTACAACGACATCGATAGTTTTAAAAGCAGCCTTCAACAGCATTGCGATCGGGCTGTTGCAGTTTTGATTGAACCCCTCCAGGGAGAAGGGGGTGTGGTGCCTGGCAATCCAGCATTTTTCAAAGAACTGCGGCAGCTATGCAGCCAACATCAACTGCTACTTATCTCTGATGAGGTGCAAGTGGGGATGGGGCGCAGCGGCAGCCTCTGGGGGTATGAACAGCTGGGCATCGAACCGGATGCTTTCACCATTGCCAAGGGTTTAGGGGGTGGTATTCCCATTGGTGCTTTAGCCGTTAAAAACCACTGCGCCGTATTTGAACCGGGCGACCATGCCAGCACCTTTGGTGGCAACCCCTTTGCCTGCAGGGCTGCATTAACCGTTGCAAAGGAACTGGATCGCCGTCAATTGCTTTTTAATGTGCAGCAACGCGGCGAACAGCTGCGGGATGGCCTCAGCCAAAGGGTGGCCAAGTGGCCCCAGCTATTAAGTGGCGAAAGGGGCTGGGGGCTAATTCAAGGCTTATTGCTGCGGGATGGGGCGATAACGGCAGCAGAACTGGTAAAAGCAGCAATGGCTGAAGGTTTGCTATTGGTGCCCGCCGGTGCCCAAGTGGTGCGTTTTGTGCCGCCTTTAGTGATCAGCCGCCGGGAGTTAAACCAGGCCCTCCATCGCCTTGATCGAGCCCTGGCCAAGCTCTAAAGGATTTGCAGCTACCAGATCCGGTTGATCTTTCCGATCTACTTGAACCCTTTGCCCGCCGGGGCATCCAGCTTGGCCTCAACAGGCTGCTGGCTGCCCTAGCGGAGGCAGGCCAACCACAGCTCTGCTTCCCTGCCGTGCAGGTGGCTGGCACCAATGGCAAAGGTTCGATTTGCACCATGCTTGGCGCAATGCTGCAGGCGGCAGAAATTCGCACCGCCATCTACCGCTCCCCTCACCTGGTGAGCTGGTGCGAACGCTTGGAAGTGGCTGGAGAATTGATTAGCCCCGGGGAATTAAGGCAAGCCTTACAAAACTGGCAGGGCCTGGCCGCTAAACATCAGCTAACCCCATTTGAACTAATAACAGGAGCAGCTTTCAGCCACTGCGCCAGCAGGGCAATCAAATTGGCGGTGCTGGAGGTGGGCCTTGGTGGAAGGCTTGATGCCACTACAACCCACAACAACCGTTACGTGCTGGGCATAGCAAGCATTGGCCTCGACCATTGCGAACACTTGGGCAACAGCCTGGCAGCAATCGCCAGGGAAAAAGCAGGTGTTTTCTCCCCCGGGGCCATTGCCATCAGCGGCCCCCAACCAGAGGCAGTGGCAAGGGTGCTGGAGGAGCAAGCAGCCGCCTGCAACACCCAGCTGCGTTGGGTGGAACCCCTCAGCGGCGAACAACCGCTGGCCCTAGCTGGGCACTGGCAGCGCACGAACGCCGCCGTAGCCCTTGGCATGGCAAGGGCGCTCAGGGAAAAGGGCTGGTTGATCAGCGATGGCGCCATGGCTAAAGGTTTAAGCACGGCCCGCTGGCCCGGCCGCCTGCAGCTACTGGAATGGCGCGGCCGCAAAATATTGCTTGATGGTGCCCACAACCCGCCGGCAGCCCTTGCCCTACGCCAGGAGTTATCAACTCAACCGCGCCGCTGGCTGCTTGGAATTCAACGCCATAAGGAGGCTGTTGCGATTGTGGAAACCCTGTTGGCTAAAGGAGATCAGGCCTGGATCCTGGCGATACCAAACCACCCCAGCTGGAGTGCCGCTGAATTAATAGCAGCCCTGCCCCATCGAAGTGAACAAATTCAACAGGCAAACAGCCCCTTGGAGGGCTTAGAGCAATTGCTAAAGCCAGGCGCAACACCTGTTATCGCTGGATCGCTATACCTGATCGCCACCCTGGGGGAATATATAAAAATAAAAACATAAATTAATCCAGCAATTAAATTATGTAAGCTGATCTCTACATCCGAGCAGGGCCAATATCATGACCGGTATCATGGCCAATATCATGCATTTTTGTATGTTTAATATTAGGCGGAATTTGCCTGTACTGCGAAATACAATTGCCGTATTTTCGCTGGCATTTATTTTTTCACTAATTAACTTTTCAAGCAGCGCCCTGGCCGTTTCTAGTTATTTAGAAAAAACAGATTACACCCTCACAAATCAGAGCAACGGCAATTTTGAAAATCAAAAGCTTGAAGGCAGTTCTTTTGCTGGAGCCCTAGCCCGCAGTGCTAATTTTTCCGGCGCCCAGCTCCAGGGGGCGATCTTCACCCAGGGCTCTTTTGCTGGCGCAAATTTTGAAGGGGCAAACCTCAGCGATGCCCTTATGGATAGGGCTGATTTTAGTGGCTCAAATTTAAAAAATAGTATTTTAACCAATGTAATTGCCAGCGGCAGCAGCTTTGCCAATGCTGAAATTGAAGGTGCCGATTTTAGTGATGCTTTACTTGATCGAGAAGATTTAAGAAATCTATGCCGCAGGGCAAGCGGTAGCAATCCCACAAGCGGGATCACAACCCGAAACAGCTTAAATTGCCCCTAAAAATAAAATTTTTTATCTCTTTTAAGCCTGGCTAATTGCCTCCATATAGCCCTTTAATTTACCTGGATTAAGCAATCCTTTTGGGTCGTTGGCAAATTTTGCTGCCACCTGATCGCCATCAACCACCCCTAGGCCACCAGCTTCCACTGTGATGGCATGGGCATTGAAAACCAAGCCACCGGCTGCTGCCATTGCCTGATTGAGGGCGATGAGCTGCTCTTCCCCCCGCCAAGGGAAAACCGGCAGCCCCACCCAACGCTGCTTACCGCCTTGGCGCACCCGCTCCAGGTGCCAATGGAGCCAACCGGGCCAATGGCCGTCGATGGCATCGATAAAGGCCAACTCCGGCTCCGGTAGCAACACAAGCTGATAGGTGAAGCTGGGATCCAAGCCCCGCATCTGCAGGGTGGTGTGGTTCCAGCAGAGCTCCCGCAATAGCAATCCCTTGGGCGGCCATTGGGGCCGTTGCCAAACAAGGCAACCGCCGGCTTGGGCCGTGAGTTGTTCGATCACTGGGATCGAGCAAGGGCTTGCCAAAAGAAGCAAACGATCACCCCTGGCAGTTGCTAGCTCAGGCAGATCGGGCAGCTGCTGCGCTAAGCGCTGCTCCAGGTAGCAAAGGGCATCTATTTCAAGGGCAGCAACACCTAATTGCGCTGCTAGCGCCAAGGCCTTTGGGCGATCAGGCAATTCCAAAACCAGCTCCTGCCAGTTTTGCCATGGAGCAGTGGGCACTGTGATGGCAGTGAAAATGCCGTTGCTGCCATAGGCATGGTTCAAGGCCTGGGCTTGGGCTGGCCCCAGCTGCAAAAGGCGCGGTTGCGCCTCAACGGTTACCACCTCAAGCCCTAACAAATTGCCTGGATCCCGCAATAACCCCCAGCGCAAACTGCCAACACCGCTGGAGCCACCGGCGATAAAACCGCCCAAGGTGGCGGTGCGCCAAGTACTAGGTGCCAAGCGCAGGGCCCAACCCTGGGGTTGCAACCATTGATCCAATTCCAACAGCTTGCAGCCCGGTTCTGCCGTTAACAACCCGGTGCTGCTGTTGAAACTACGCACTTGCTCCAGGCCAGAGGTGTCGAGCACCACACCCCCCTGGAGGGGCACGCATTGGCCATAGTTGCCACTGCCGGCTCCCCGAGGTGTGAGGGGAATGCCAAGGCGATAACAAGCAGCAGCCACCTGCAACACCTCATGGGGCTGCTTCACCCGCACAACTAAATCGGCTAGGCAGGGTTGCAACTGCGGCTGTAGCAGGGGCGAGAAGCAAAATTGATCGTGGGAGAGGCGCTCCAATAGGGGGCCGTGCTCCACCAGCTCAAGGCCGCTGCAGGCTTCGATTAATGCGGCCCTATCGGCTTCAAGGAGCATTGCTTTCGGTTGCTTTTAACACCAGGAATTGACCAGCCACCGCAAGGGTTTTCAGTTCATAGCCAGGCAGGGCCAATTGGGGCAGCAGCTGCCCGCCCGCCAGCTGGGTTGTGTAAACGCTAAAGAGGCCGAAGTTGTGCCGATGGCTGAACTGATCTGCCAGGGCACCTAAGGGTTCCCGTTGGGCGCGGATCAATTCAGGGCAGTTCTGCACCACCAAATGCAGCATCAGGGGAAGTTTGCCTGGCGGACAAAATTCCGCCACTGCTCGCTCTGCAAGTTCAGTGCCAGCAAATTCACGGAAATCCTTAGGGCTTGGGTTGGTGATAACTAACAGGGCACCAATCCCCACAACAAGTAACCCCAAAGGTTTTGCTAGAGCTTCAGCCACTGAGTTGTTTCTGCCTAACTGGTAGATTTTGTACTCCACGGCGGGCGTCGCCAAGTGGTTAAGGCAGCGGCTTGTGGTGCCGCCATACGGGGGTTCGAATCCCCTCGCTCGCCCTTCAACTTAATAGGGCCGCTAACAGCAGTTCCCTATCTCCCCTAACCGGATCGCCGCAGGGCAATCCGGTTAATTGGCTGGCTTTTTTGATTTCCAACTCAGCTGCATCGCCCTCAAGCTGGCCGGTGTTAAGTGCTATCGCCTTTACCCGTGGTGGCTTTGCCCCCTGGGGTGATGCCAAGGCAGCTAGGGCTTCACAGGTGGCGATCAATTGGGGCAATGGTGGTATGGGAATATCCGGCAGATTTCGGATTGCCTGCTGGCCAGCCCGATGCACCAGCAAGAGTTCGGTGGGTTGACTGCCACGCAAAAGCGGCAAGCTGGCGCTTGACCCCGGATGGCAAAAGGAACCCTGACCCTCAACAAAAACAATTGCAGCCGGGCCTGCCCCCTCCGCCGTTTGCAATAAAGCCGCTTCCACTGCCCCAGCGGCGTAATCGATGCGCACTGCATCTAAGGCAATGCCGGCACCTGAAATCAAAATTCCGCCTTGGCCGGTTGCCACAAACCGAGCATCAAGGCCTTGGCTGCGGGCAGCAGCTGTTAATTCCAAAGCGGTGCTCATCTTGCCCACGCTCATGTCGCTGCCAAGGGCCAACACCCGGCGGCAGGGCAAAGCCGCAGCCCGGGCAGCTGCCACCTGCAGCTGGGCTGGCTCCTGGCGTAGATCCCAAATCCAACAACCCGGCTGCACTAGGGCCGCCAACTCGGGATCAGCAGCGAGCTTGGTGTGTAAACCACTGGCAACGCTTAGGCCAGCTGCCAGGGCTTCCGCCACGCTCTGACGCACTTCAGGCGCCAAGCGGCCGCCGGAGGGTGCAAGCCCCACCACCGCCACCTGGGGCCCGTAAACCATCGCTTCCGCCAGGGAAGCAACGATCGGCACCGAACGGGGAATACCAGTTAGCAACGGCAGATCCGCCCCTGCCTGGCTTGGATCAAGCACCGCCACGATCGGGCCCTGGCGGTAACGCAAAAAGGCCAGCCCGGTTTTACCGGAAAGGTTGGTTAGCCCCCCGTGCTGAAGCAGAACCACCGGCGCAGCAGCGTTCAACATCTCTCCACCCCTAAACCTGGAAGTTGGCTTGGCCGCAGCTCATCCCCCTGGCGCGGAGGCGCAACAAAAGGATCATCACTGAGATTGAGGTGTGAATCGAGGTCTGGCCATTCCACCAATGGCAAGAGATGGGCCGCTGCCCCATTGAGCAAGCTGCTATCTGAATAACAGCCAAGCATCAAGCCCACCCCAAGGCGTTGGGCTAGGCGGGCCATCAGCAAAGCCTCGGTTAGCCCGCCGGTTTTAAGCAATTTCAAATTCACCCCCTGCACGTGGGGGGCTAAGCGCAATAAGTCAGCGATGCCCCAGCAACTTTCATCAGCCACAAGGGCCATGGAGCTGAGCCCTTGCAGGGCAGCAAAATCAGCTTCATCGCCGCTGCGGGCCGCCAAGGGCTGCTCCACCAACACCACCCCCCGCTCGGCCAACCAGGGCAGCATCAATTTGGCTTGCTCCAGGTTCCATCCACCATTGGCATCAACTTGGAGTTCCGCACCAGCAAGGGCCGGCAGCAAGGCCTCCACCAGGGCTTGATCCGTTTTGATGCCGGCGGGGCTACCGAGCTTGAGCTTCAGCCGCGAGGCAGGCAGAAAGCTGCGCCACTGTTCAAGCCGCTGCAGCAGCTGTTCCACTGGTGCAATACCAAGGGTGACGCTGGTGGGTTTACAACTGCCTAAATCCAGGCCCCAGAGCTGCCAGAGGGGATAGCCCAGCTGTTTAGCCCACCAATCATGCAAAGCCAAATCCACGGCGCAACGGGCCGGTGGGCTTAAGGGAGCTAAGAGGGAGCCCCATAGCTGGGGCGGTGGTGGGGCCTGCTCCCCAAGGCAGGGAAGCCATTGCAGCAGTTCGTTTTCCAGAGCTGCCGTTTGATAGCAATGGTTGCCGGTATCAAATCCACCGGTTTCACCGCGGCCCGTGCAACCCCCATGGCTGATCTCCAGCAGCAGATGCTCCACTGTTGCGGTGGTGCCCCTACTGATGGTGAGAGGCACCCGTTTAGTGAGCGAAAAGCGGCTCAGCTGCCAAGCCATGGAGTGAAAAACAAATACCTGTTTGTTTCACCCTGTCATGGGAACCGCTTTAGATAACACTGGAGTTAGCTGATCACCTCATCTCTTAAGCCCATGGCCGATCCCACCTATTGGATTACCACCTTTGGGTGCCAGATGAATAAAGCCGATTCAGAACGAATGGCTGGCATTTTGGAAACCATGGGCTATCGCCAAGGGGTGGCAGAAGCTGAAGCTGATTTAGTGCTCTACAACACCTGCACAATTCGCGATAACGCAGAGCAAAAGGTTTACAGCTACCTGGGCCGCCAAGCGATTCGCAAACGCCAAAATCCAAATCTCACCCTGGTGGTGGCAGGTTGCGTTGCCCAACAGGAGGGGGCTGCCCTATTGCGGCGGGTTCCCGAACTCGACCTAGTAATGGGACCCCAACACGCCAACAGGCTGGAAACACTCTTAAATCAAGTTGGTAATGGCCAGCAGGTGCTTGCCACCGATGAAAATCACATCCTTGAAGACATCACCACCGCCCGCCGGGAAAGTGAACTTTGCGCCTGGGTAAATGTGATCTACGGCTGCAATGAACGCTGCACCTACTGCGTGGTGCCAGCGGTGCGAGGCCAGGAGCAATCGCGTTTACCCGCGGCGATTCGCACTGAAATCGAATCATTGGCAGCCAAGGGATATAAGGAAATCACCCTGCTTGGTCAAAACATTGATGCCTACGGCCGCGATCTACCTGGGATAACCCCCGAAGGCCGACGTAAACACACCCTCACCGATCTTCTGCATCACATCCATGATGTGGAGGGGATTGAACGGATTCGATTTGCCACCAGCCATCCCCGTTATTTCACCGAACGCCTGATCGA
>MWMJ01000054.1:0-9072 GCA_002151525.1 Synechococcus sp. Lanier
AGGTGGGGCGGATATTCCTTGAGGGCTGCGTTTAATTGCTGCTGCCAGTGCTGCTGCGTTTGACCTGGCAGGTTGAGGATTAAGTCAAGGCTCCAGCTGTTTAATTGGCCTGCCGCCTGAAATTGACGCAACCAGGCGCAAGCTTCCCGCAGCTGGGCAGCACTATGGCGCCGGCCAAGGTTGTGCAAAACCTGATCGTCAAAGCTCTGACCCCCCAGGCTGAAGCGGTTAATGCCGAGGTTCAACACCGCTTCTAACCAAGGGCGATCAAAGCTGGCCGGATCGATCTCAAGGCTGATTTCAACGCCAGGCGCCAGCCCCCATCGCCTTTCCAGCCGCTCAAGCAGGGCGCCTAATTGAGCAACGGAGAGCAACGATGGTGTGCCGCCACCGATGTAAACGGTGGAAAGCGGTGGGCCTGGCGCTGCGGCCTCCAGGTCGAGATTTAGTTGAGCCAAGTAATTTGCTACGGAATTAGAGGTAGCGCCAGAAGCATGGTCACCCAAAGGCACCACAGGAAAATCGCAATAAAAACAGCGGCGATGGCAGAAGGGGATATGGAGATAAAGGCTGCGGGGCAAGCGCCGATGGAGCGGAAGCGGCACACTCATAGAAATCTATTTAGGGGCTAATCCCTGAAGCTCTCCCTGCTACGCCGTGGTGGATGCCCTGATTCTGATTCTGTTTTTGATTTCCGGCGCTGCCTCCGGCTGGCTTGGGGTGGACTTACTGCCGGAAAAGCTGCTGGTGCAGGTAACCAATTTGGAGGGGCTGCGCTGGGTGCTGGGGGGTTTTGGCGCCCTTTTTGGCCTGGTGGCAGGGCTGCTTTTTCAACAATTGCGCCAGAAATTAATGCGCCAAGTGCGCACCATGCCAACGGATTTATTAATCAGTAGGGCGGTGGGTTTGATCCTGGGGTTACTGGTGGCAAACCTGCTGCTGGCACCGATCCTGCTGCTGCCATTGCCGTGGGAGGTGGGTTTTGTAAAACCACTGGCGGCGGTGTTGAGCAACGTATTTTTTGGCGTGAGCGGCTACAACCTGGCCGAAGTGCATGGCAGAACCCTGCTGCGCTTGTTTATTCCAAGCAGCAATGAAGCCCTGCTGGTGGCCGATGGGGTGTTGCAACCGGCCAGCCCCAAAATCCTTGATACGAGCGTGATTATCGATGGCCGGGTGCAATGGCTGGTGGAATGCGGGCTATTGGAAGGTCAGGTGATCGTGGCCCAATGCGTAATCGATGAACTTCAACAGTTGGCCGATTCTGGCAATGCTGAAAAACGGGGGAAAGGCCGCCGCGGCTTGAAATTGCTCACAGAGATGCGCCAGCAATATGGCCGGCGTTTGGTTGTTAACAACACCCGCTACGAGGGAGCTGGGGTAGACGAAAAATTGCTGAAACTAGCGGCCGATACCAATGGGCTGCTGCTCACAACCGATTACAACCTGGCCCAGGTGGCCCAGGTGCAAAACCTAAGGCCCCTCAACCTGAGTGAACTGGTGGTTCGGCTCAGGCCTGAGGTGCAACCGGGGGATTTGCTCCAGCTCAAGATCATCAGGGAGGGCAAAGAAGCTGAGCAGGGGGTTGGCTACCTGGAAGACGGCACGATGGTGGTGGTGGAAGGGGCGCGCAGCAGCATTGGTGAACGGCGGGAGGTAACCGTTACGGGCGCCCTGCAAACCCCTGCGGGAAGGATGGTGTTCGCTCGCGCCTCCGACCCTCGCTAGGCTCGCTGCATCCGCACCTACTTGATGGTTTCGGCCGTATCGGCTCCCTATTCAGAAGGGGGCAGCAGTTCATTTCGCACCCCGCCGCCGGATCTGCCCTCGCTGCTACTGAAAGAACGCATCGTTTATCTGGGCTTACCCCTGTTTTCAGACGACGATGCAAAACGCCAGATGGGTATAGATGTAACTGAATTAATCATTGCCCAATTGCTTTATTTGGAATTTGATAATCCAGAAAAACCAATCTTTTTCTACATAAATTCCACTGGCACCAGCTGGTATTCAGGAGATGCAATCGGTTTTGAAACGGAGGCATTTGCCATCTGCGACACGATCAAATATGTGAAACCACCTGTGCACACGATCTGCATTGGTCAAGCGATGGGCACTGCAGCGATGATCCTTTCCGCTGGCACCAAGGGTCAAAGGGCATCTTTACCCAATGCTTCAATCGTGCTGCATCAACCCCGCAGTGGCGCCCGGGGCCAAGCCACCGATATCCAGATCAGAGCAAAGGAGGTGTTGCAAAACAAGCGCACCATGTTGGAAATGCTCTCTTTGAACACGGGCCGCAGCCCTGAACAATTAGCTGAGGATTCCGACCGCATGACCTACCTAACACCTAATGAAGCGCTCGAATATGGCTTGATTGATCGTGTATTGAACAGCCGTAAAGATCTGCCCAGCTAACTGCTCTTTTTGTTTTCTTCCACACCCTTAAACCTGCATTTTTTTCACCATGCCCATCGGCACCCCAAGCGTTCCTTACCGTCTCCCAGGCAGCCAATATGAGCGCTGGGTAGACATCTACACCCGCCTTGGTGTGGAGAGGATCCTCTTCCTTGGCCAAGAGGTAAATGATGGTGTTGCTAATGCTTTAGTTGCACAAATGCTGTATCTCGATTCCGACGACAGCAGTAAACCGATCTACCTATACATCAATTCCCCAGGCGGATCGGTAACAGCAGGCCTTGCTATTTACGACACGATTCAATACGTAAAAGCTGATGTGGTAACGATTTGCGTGGGCCTTGCTGCATCCATGGGTGCTTTTCTATTGGCGGCTGGCACCAAGGGCAAACGCTTGGCATTACCCCATAGCAGGATCATGATCCACCAGCCCCTGGGGGGCACTAGCCAAAGGCAAGCCAGCGACATTGAAATCGAAGCGCGGGAAATCCTGCGCCTTAAAGATCAGCTAAACAAACAGCTGGCAGAGATGACTGGTCAAAACTTGGAAAAGCTAGAAAAAGACACCGACCGCGACTACTTCTTAAGTGCCGCTGAAGCAAAGGAATATGGCCTTATAGATCGGGTGATTAGCAACCCAAGCGAAGCCTAGGGATGGCGTTTGGGTAGGCTCCTCCTTTGCCCTGCCCTTACCCCGGATGGCCACCCTCTACTACGACAACGATGCAGACCTTGATCTTCTAAGCGGTAAAACCGTGGCGATCATCGGCTATGGCTCCCAGGGCCATGCCCATGCCTTAAATCTCAAGGACAGCGGCGTTGATGTGGTGGTTGGTCTTTATGAAGGCAGCCGCTCGGCGGAAAAAGCAAAGGCAGACGGCCTCGAGGTATTGAGCGTGGCCGAAGCTGCCGCCAAGGCTGATTGGATCATGGTGCTACTGCCTGATGAATTCCAAAAAGCCGTTTACGACGCTGAAATTGCACCCCATCTAAGCGCCGGCAAAATGTTGAGCTTTGCCCATGGGTTCAATATTCGCTTTGAACTGATCAAACCACCGGCTGATGTGGATGTGGTGATGGTTGCCCCAAAGGGTCCTGGCCACACGGTGCGTTGGGAATATCAAAACGGCATGGGCGTACCCGCCCTATTTGCAATTGAACAGGATGCCAGCGGCAAGGCGCGCCAACTGGCGATGGCCTACGCCAAAGGGATTGGTGGCACCAGGGCGGGCATTTTGGAAACCAATTTCAAAGAGGAAACTGAAACCGATTTATTTGGTGAACAGGCGGTGCTTTGCGGTGGCCTGAGCGAACTGGTGAAAGCTGGCTTTGAAACCCTGGTGGAGGCTGGCTACCAACCTGAACTGGCCTATTTCGAATGCCTCCATGAGGTGAAGCTAATTGTTGATTTAATGGTTAAAGGTGGCCTCACTGCCATGCGGGATTCGATCTCTAATACGGCTGAATATGGCGACTATGTGAGTGGCCCAAGGTTGATCACAGCAGAAACCAAAGCTGAAATGAAGCGCATCCTTAGCGATATTCAAGATGGCACCTTTGCCCGCAATTTTGTGGCTGAATGCGATGCAGGCAAGCCCCAAATGACAAAAATGCGCCAAAGAGACAGCCAACACCCGATTGAATCGGTGGGTAAGGGCCTGCGTTCAATGTTTAGCTGGTTAAAAGCCGCCTGATCTGGCCGCTATTGCTGGTAATAATTGCCAGCGGCCTTGATCGGCTGCTGGGCGATCCGCCCCATTGGCCCCACCCCGTGATGGCCATGGGGGCAGTGATCAAATTGTGGCGCAATTGGGCCGAAGCCTGGGCTGGTGACAGCCCCTGGCGGCTGCGGCTTGGAGGCTTTGTGATAACAACATTGCTGGTTCTGGCAAGCGGCCTGGCAGGTTGGTTGATTGAACGGCTTGCTTTAGCGAAACCATGGGCCATGCCCCTGCTTTTAATCGCCATGGCCAGCTGCTTGGCGGGCCGCAGCCTAGCCCAGGCCGTTAGGGCAGTTTTAGAACAATTGGCAAGCCAACCCGATGATTTAGGAGCAGCCCGTGAACGGCTTGGCTGGATTGTTGGCCGCGATACGGCGGGGCTAAACCAAATGGAAATCCTGCGGGCAACAGCTGAAACCGCCAGTGAGAATGGTGTTGATGGCTTGTTTGCCCCATTGTTTTGGCTGCTGCTGGGAGCACTGCTCTGGTGCGCTGGCTTAACTGAGTGGCCAGGGCCCCTGGCAATGGCCTGGGGGTTTAAGGCAAGTAGCACCCTTGATTCGATGCTGGGCTATCGCCGGGGGCGCCTGCGCTGGCTTGGCAGCGCAGGGGCTCGCCTGGATGATTTATTGGTGTGGCTGCCCTCAAGGCTGGTGGCCCTAAGCCTTGGCGAATTGTGGGCTGCCTGCCGAGATGGCAAAGCAGACGCTTCTCCAAATGCAGGTGTATCCCAGGCAGCCTATGCCTACGCCCTAAACATTCAGCTTGGAGGTTTAAATTATTACGAAGGTAAAGCAATCAACAAACCGATATTAAATAGAGGTGGCAATGTAGTAGATAATGATGCTATTTTAGCGATATTGCGCATAAACCAATGGCTTGCCTTGCAATGGCAGCTAATCGCTTTAATCCTAGTAAGCGCCTTTATCGGCTGGAAATAAAACGACTGCGATGGTGCGTAGCAGAATATTAAAATCAAGCCTCAAATTGTGGCGGCGCACATAAATGAGATCCAATTCAACTCGGCGCTTGTAGCTGAGATTATTCCTACCTGAAACCTGCCACAAACCAGTGAGCCCAGGCCTCACTGAAAGCACCTCATCCATGGATTGCCCATATCGACGAATTTCGTCTTGAACGATGGGGCGCGGGCCCACCAAACTCATTTCACCACGCAAAATATTAATCAATTGTGGCAACTCATCCAAACTAGTAACCCTTAGAAATTGGCCGATAGGTGTGATTCGCGGATCATTTTTTAACTTGTGATCCTTAGCAAATTCCTGGCGTAGTGCCGGTGAATTGGCGAGCAGGTTTTGCAGGCGTTGATCAGCATCCAACTGCATAGTGCGAAATTTGATGCAACCAAAACGGCTGTAGCGTTTGCCGATGCGCTCCTGGGAATAAAAAATTGGTCCGGGGGAAGTAATTTTTACAAGCAGGGCGATGGCAAGCAATAAGGGTGAGCCAAGGCATAGCAACCCAAGGGAAAAAGCAATATCAGCCGTGCGTTTGATGCTTGCATTGGGCCTTATTTGCAGGCCTTGGCGGCTGCAGCTGTAAGACATTGATTTCGCCGCCAAGGGGAAATTAGCTGAAACTGATGAAGCGGAATTACTAAATGCAGCTAAATTTTTTAGTGGCGAACGCGCGAGCATTTGCACTGCATGAGTTGCACTAAACGTACAAATCGCATGCACCGCAACCAGAGAGCCTGGGTCAGCTAATGCACAGGCACAGCGCCATAGGGATCACTGTTGTGGGTATCCCACCAGTTGTGCAGCAAACGCTCTAGTCGAGCTCTAAATGCTTGAGGTGCAAAGCTTTCTGCGTGTATGCGTAGGCGCTCCGCTGGCAATTCACGCCACAACCTCCCTTCTTCAAAGGCGTTTAAAGCACTGCGCAGTTGAGCCAGTTCCTGATCTGGGAAGAGCAAACCAGTGGCAGTTTGGCGATTTTGGCTCAGGCAAAGCACTGAATCACGCAAACCTCCCCGCCCCAATGCGATCACTGGAGCCCCAGCGGCCATGGCTTCCACCGGGGCGATGCCAAAATCTTCAACTCCGGCATACACATAGGCGCGGCAACGGGCCATCAATTGCTCCACCTCAGCGGCGGGGCAATGGCCCAAAAAGCGAATATTGGCCTTAGCTATGGATTCAAGCCGTTTGCGTTCGGGGCCATCACCCACCACCAACAGAGGTAGATCTAAATCAACGCAAGCCTGCACAACCAAATCAACGCGCTTGTAGGGAACTAGGCGGCAAACACATAAATAAAAGCAGTCGCGTGGTTGCTGCCAATCAAAACGTTCCACGCCAACGGGGGGTGGCAGCACAGTGGCAGAGCGGCCCCAGTAGCGAGCAATGCGTTGGGCGGTGAAACGGGAATTGGCAATCAAACGGTTTGGTCGGCTGGCACTCAAAACATCCCAAAGGCGCAACTGATGGAGCTGCCAGCGCACCCAAGGGCCTAGGGGCCCTCTAGCGATGGAGGAGGCCTTTAGGTATGCGTGCATTTGATCCCAGGCGTAGCGCACTGGGGTATGCACATAACTCACGTGCAGTTGTTCGGGGCTGGTGAGCACTCCCTTGGCAACCAAATGGCTACTGCTTAAAACCAGGGGGTAACCCTCAAGGTTGAGCTGTTCAATCGCCAGGGGTAAAAGGGGCAAGTATTGCTGCACATGGCTTTTGCCGAAGGGGAGCTTCTGGATAAAAGATGTGTGAATTGAACGCCCTTCAAGCCAGCTGCCGGGGTGGCTTGATTCAGCATCAACCAAGCTGAACAACTGGGGCTGCAATAGGTGGTCTAGCTGTTGCACCACCAATTCAGCACCACCAACTGAACGGGGGCTAAACCACTCGTGAACAAGGGCGGTTGGGAAAGAAAAGCTGCTCATCGCCGCGGAGGCTAGGTGAGCTCCACTACAAAAGCTCACGGTGTGTTGCCGCGAAGCAATTTCGTTATCAGGCTAGGGGCTGGTTGGTGAAATCCTTGCCGCTGCGCTCCCTGCTGGAAGAAGCCTTGATGGAAGAGGCCATATGGGTAACCGATGGTTTCACATGGCATGCAACACCTGTTGGTATTGCAGCACTTTGCTCCGATAAAACAATTCCAAACCAACCACCATTTGAACAAGCGCTAAAGGAGGGACTCGGCGTTGGCATCGACCTAAGCCGGGAGGAAAGGGAATTTCATCAGGTGAGCCAAGGGTTGGTATTGCTCTTTCACAGCTAGGCTGGATTGATGGACAACTCACTGCTGCTGCCGATTCTTGGGGGTGCCTTATTGGTGCTGATGGTTGTGGTGGGAACGGTATTTGTGTTCCTAAAACCAAGCGACACCCAAACCCCTCCACCCAAATCCTGAGCCAAAAAATGATGAATCAAAACAAGCAAATCTGGTTGGGTGCCCTGCTTGGCATATTTGCAAGCGCTAATGCCAGCTTTGCCCAAAGCTGCAACTTCCTGATGCCAATCGGCGGAAGCGGTGGAACCACCGTTGTTAAAAGGGTAGGTGCGCCCAAAGTTTCACCCATAGGGTTGGCACTAGGGAGAACCAATTGGAATACCGACTTTGCCGTAAACAAAGCCTATAGCAACTATAAGTTATTTTTCACAGCCCAATCAACGGAAGCAGCCCGTTATCCAGTGCAGGCATACTTAAAATTTAGTGATGGTACAAACCTACAGGTTGTGAATGAATTGATCACACCGCCCATAGGAAGTGGCGCAATGTTTGGCCCGTTTGCCGCGGTGCAGGGTAAAACGATTAGCCAGGTAAATTTCAAGATTGGTGCCAGTGCTGATCCAGGCAGCACTGGCTTCAGCTACCGAATTTCAGTGCAGGGGTGCATGTGAAAATTTTAAATCCGAGATAGCTTGCAAATAGCGGCGAACCGGTAGAGGAATAGGCTAAACAAATATCAAAAACAAGCGAATTGATCCATAGATGCTTTTAGCTATACTCTATTATATTTAATGGAAACTGCTATACTTAAAAAATGAACCCTTCAAGCCATTTCGTCTTAACCTTGGCATGGCTTGTATTTTGCTCTGGAATAGCAATTAAAATACGAAATTTATGTATTTTTTTAAGAACTAAATTAAAAAGGAATAATTATAATGATCAAATATTCCGGGATAGCTTAGAAAGAAATTGGCTAAAATCATACCAAAAAGAAAACTATTGATTCAAGCCATAAAACTAAAAATGGTTTGAATTAGAACAAAACCCACCACTGCAACGATAGCCAGTAGCGAAGGAATACTGGTGAGGCTCATTAGGTGCACCATTCAAGTAAACTAAAACTAGGGCTTATTCTCTATAAAAACAGTATTTAGATACACATCCACACCAATCAACACCTGTCTTCATCAAAAACTTAATAAAACTATGCCTTTAAATCTGATTAATAAGGAGGGCGTGATCCAACGCTTTGAATTGGTGAGGCTGCTGCTGCAAGACCTCGATCAGCGGCTCTTGCTGAAAATTTGATCCCAAAGACCGCCCTTAGCGAAGAACTCTGTGTTAACCGCATCCCAGCCACCGAAGGAGTTTACTGTGAAAGTTTCAACCTGCTTGAACTTGCCCCGCGCGTAGGCCTTGCCCTCAGCGGTAACGGGGCGAAAGCCATTGTTCACAAAGGCCTTCTGGGCTGCAGGGGTATAAAGGAATTTAGCGAAGGCTTCGGTTACCTTGCGGTTGCCGTGCTTGTCAACATTCTTATCCACCACCGCGATGGGTCCCTCAATCAAAATGTTGGGGCTTGGCAGTATGTAGGGAACCGTCCACTCACCAGTTCTCTTAGCCAAGATGGCTTCATTTTCGTAATTCAGCAGCACATCACCTTTACGGCGTTTCACAAAGGTATCCGTAGCCTCTCGCGCATCCTTAGGCAAAACGTCAACATTTTTGTAGACAGTGGTGA
>MWMJ01000055.1:0-8938 GCA_002151525.1 Synechococcus sp. Lanier
TTAGCTGCGTTGCTGACAGGTGCGGTGGCGGCCATGGCTTGAAAGAAACTTGAAAAACAATAGCAGATTGTTTCGGAACGTAACGAAAATCCGATCAAAATGTTTAGGCGGCTTTATTGCGGTACCCGAGCTGATGCAGCAGCGGCCCTGCCATCGCTGTTGTTATCAATGCCATGAGCACCATCAGGGTGAAGAGCGTGGGGCTGATAACCCCAATGCTCAGGCCCACGTTCAGGATTACAAGTTCGGTTAAGCCCCTGGTATTCATCAGCCAGCCAAGGGCTACCGCTTCTTTTTGGGGCAGGCCCCCTTGGCGGGCAAGCGCCCAGGTGCCAAGGAATTTCCCAGCAATTGCCACAAGCAACACCGCAGCCAATGCCCAGAAAAGCTGGGGGCCATTGATGCTGCCCACTTGGGTACGCAAACCGCTGATCGCAAAAAATACCGGCAGCAATAGGGTTAAAACAATTTCCTCAATGTGCAGCTGCAGCCGCCTTATCAGTGGGCCGTAGCGGGGTATGGCTAGGCCAAACAAAAAAGCGCCAAATATGTAATGCACTCCCGTTTGTTCAGTTACTACTGCAGAAAGAATTGCTCCGGCAAACACCAATGCCATTAGTAGGGGGCCTAAACGTTTGGCTTTTCTGAAGTGGGCCTCAAGCCGTGCCATCAATGGCCTTAAAACAAAAAGGAGCGTTACGGCCCATAGGCTGGTGTAAACAATGGCTGGCAGAGCCCCCAAAGGGGAGCCAGAACGGCTGAAGGAAACAACGGCCGCCAGCAAAACCCATCCCAACAGGTCGTCTACCGCTGCGCAGGTGATCACCAGCTGGCCCAAGGGTTTTGTGAGTAATTCTCGATCACGCAGGATTCTTGCCAACACGGGAAAGGCCGTAATCGCCATCGCTGTACCGATAAAAAGTATGCCCGCTAATTGATTTTCACCTGGTATAAGTTCAGGTAGCCAAATTTCAAAACCCTTAGCTAAAGCGGCACCTAATAGCAAGGGGAGCAATATTCCTGCTATCGATACACGGCTGGCTAGGGGAATTTTTCCGCGCAGATGGGCTGGATTTAATTCAAGGCCGATCAAAAACATGAACAAAATCAAACCCAGCTGAGAAATAAGATCCAGCTGATGCATCACTTCAGCATTGAAAAATAGTTGTTGGCTTTGGGGCCAAAGCCAACCCAGCAGGGAGGGGCCCAAGGCAATGCCCCCAATAATTTCGCCGATTACTGGGGGTTGGCCAAACCTGCTAACAAACCCACCGATTAACTTGGTAAATACAATTATTAGTGCTAAATCAATTAGCACCTTGGAGAGGGTGCTGATCAATTACTGCTTTCAGCTTGATTGGTTACCCCTTCGATGCGATCCTCAATCTCCTGATAAAGCTCTTGAAGCTGCTCAATATTCTGCTCTGATGTTTCCCAATAGCCTCGGCCATTAACTTCAAGCAATGTGCTAACAATGCGCCTATAGCTGTGGGGGTTTAGATCCATTAAGCGTTTGCGCATATCAGCGTCATTAATAAAAGTTTCATTTGCTTCTTCATAAACAAAATTGTCAACCGCTCCACTGGTTGCACTCCAGCCAAGGGTGAAGTTAAGCCGTTTTGCCACCTCCCTAACCCCCTCATAGCCAGAATCCAACATGCCCTCATACCATTTTGGATTTAGTAGCTTCGTACGTGAATCAAGCCTGATTGTTTCTCCTAGGGAGCGCACTTGGGCATTTGCCGTGGTGGTATCTGCGATGTAACTAGCTGGTGCTTTGCCGTCCTCCCGTAAGCCGGCGATTAATTTGGTGGGATCTGAATCAAAATAGTGACTCACATCGGTAAGCGATATTTCAGCAGAATCTAGATTTTGAAAAGTAACATCTGCTGTTTTCATCGCTGCTTCAAAAACATCTCTGTTTTGATTCATCTCACCAGGATTATCGGCATTGAATGCAAATGTTTTGCGATTTAAATACATTTCCTGAAGTTCTTCCTCCTGTTCCCAGGTGCTGTTCTCCACGGCGAGATTAACGTTTGAGCTGTAGCTACCGCTCGCATTCGAAAATACCCTTGTAGCAGCATCCCTAAGGCTGGTTCCTTGCGCTTCCGCCTGCTCTAGGGCATGGCGTCGCACAAAATTAAGCTCAAGTGGTTCATCAGCCTCGGCAGCTAATTTAACGCCTTGATCGATTAAAGCCATTTGGTTGATAAACAAATCTCTAAATACACCGGAGCAATTAACAACCACATCTATGCGAGGGCGACCCAGCTCTTCAAGGCTAATCAATTCGAGTTTATTCACTCTACCGAGGGAATCAGCCACTGGCTTAACTCCAATAAACCAAAGGATTTGAGCTAATGATTCACCGTAGGTTTTGATGTTATCCGTACCCCAAAGCACACAGGCAATGGTTTCGGGCCAGCTGCCCTGCTCTGCTTTTTGCCGCTCAATCAAGCGGTCAACCACCACCTTTGCAGCTGCGATTGCCGCCCTTGTGGGAATCGATTGCGGATCGAGGGCATGGATATTTTTTCCACTTGGTAACACGCCTGGATTACGAATTGGATCACCGCCGGGCCCCGGCAGCACATATTCGCCATCGAGGGCACGCAATAAGCTCTCAAGCTCCATATCTGCGCAGATTTGCTCTAGGCAAAAACGCAAATAGGCAAATAGCTTGTTAAGGGCAATGCTATCAACATCTGGGAAGCCGGCCCGTTTGCAGGCTTTTTGCCACGGGGTTGATAGTTTTATGCCAATTTTTTCTAATAGTTGCTGCAGCCAAGCAAAATTTTGGCGCAGGCTCACCCTGCCATCGCGGCCGGTAACAGCTTTCACCATCGAAGCCACCGCCAGCCTGCAGGTGGCGGTGATTTTTTGGTTTAGTTCCACATCAGCTAACACACCGGCATCATTGCCTTTGTAGATGCTGCTGATGCTGCGGTTAATACTTTCTGCCAGCAAACCTGGTAAGCCGCGTAGGCCATCTTCTTCCCGCTCTAGGGCGGCAATGCTCACGAGGGTGGCGATCGCTTCCGCCGCCGTTGGCGGTTTACCAATGGTGTGCAAGCCGCAGGGAAGTAGCCGGCTTTCAATTTCCATTAGTTGCCGATAAACAGCACCCACCACAGCATCCCTTTGGCTGAGATCTAAGGATTGTGAATCGGCTTCCGGCAGGGTTACATCCTTATCTAAATTACACAAACGTGCGGTTTCAATAATGGCATTAACAATTTGCACCCCCCTGCTGCTCTCGCGCAGCTGTTGATATGAACCCACCAGTTCACCGAGTTCCTTAAGCCCCTTATATAAACCGGCATTTTCTGCTGGGGGTGTGAGATAACTAATTGTTGAGGCGTACCCCCTGCGTTTTGCAATCGTTGCTTCGGAGGGATTATTGGCGGCGTAATAATATAAATTGGGTAATTCACCAATTAATGAATCAGGGTAGCAATTGTCACTCATGCCCATTTGTTTGCCTGGCATGAATTCAAGCGAACCGTGGGTGCCAAAATGCAAAACTGCATCAGCGCCCCAAACTTTTTCTAAATAGGTGTAATAGGCGGCAAAGCCATGGTGGGGACTGGCGCTTCTGGAATAAAGCAATCGCATTGGATCACCTTCGTAGCCAAATGTTGGTTGCACACCAACAAATACATTGCCAAAATGTTTGCCATAAATTAATAGATTTTGACCGTCGGAATTCAGTTCGCCTGGCGGTTTACCCCAATTTTCTTCTAGCCTTTCCGAATAGGGGGTGAGCTTTTCATATTCAGCCACACTCATGCGATGGGCGATCGCTAGTTCAGGAGACCCCTCCATCGCCTCTGGATCTTTGAGTATCAATTCCATCAGCCCCTTTGCTGAACGGGGCACATCACCCACTTGATATCCCCTTGCCCGCATTTCTTCTAAAACCCGATGGATCGAGCCAAACACATCCAAATAGGCTGCGGTGCCAACATTTCCCTTGTCGGGGGGGAAACTAAAAACAGTAATTGCTAATTTTTTATTAGCCTTTGGTTTTAAACGCAAGTTTGCCCAACGTATGGCCCGGCCTGCGATTGCATCCACCCGATCCTGCAGGGTATGGGCCTTACCTGTTGCATCATCACGGCCGCTAAGCACAATCGGCTCGATGGCGCCATCTAATTCGGGTATGGCAATTTGCAGTGCTACCTGCACTGGATGGAGGCCTAAATCACTTTCTTCCCATTCCTGGGTGGTTTGAAATACCAGTGGCAGGGCCACCATGTAAGGGCGATTTAACTTTTTAAGGGTTTCGATAGCCTTGGGGTGATCCTGGCGGGCCGGTCCGCCAACTAGGGCAAATCCGGTGAGTGATATAGCAGCATCAACTAGGGCTTGATTAGGATTTAAGGGGTCAAAGAAGTAACTATTAACTGGCTTAGAGAAATCCAAACCGCCGCAAAATACTGGAATAACCCTGGCGCCACGGAATTCAAGTTCCTGAATAAGTGCAACATAATGGGCATCGTCGCCGGTAACGATATGGCTGCGTTGCAAAACCAAACCGATCAGGGGGCCCGAGCCAAGATTGCTGCGGCTGTTGCTCCAATTTAGATATTCTTTGAGATCTTCAAACATCCCAGCTGCAAGCGGATGCCAGATGCCTAAATCGGGAAATACAACCGGATCAATAACTTCTATATCTTCCCTGTTTGTATCAGCTTTTGGATACACATATTTATCAGCCAGCATTAATAATAAATTTCGTAGATTATCGGGGGTGCCGCCAAGCCAGTATTGAAAACTAAGCATGAAGCTGCGGGCATCCTGCGCTTTTTCTACCGGTAAATATTTTAATACTGTTGGCAAAGTATTTAATAATTTTAGCATTGCATCTTGAAAGCTTGCACCACCCGCCTCTTTGCGTTTGCGCATGAATTGGGCAATTGCACTTTTGCTTTGGCCTAATTGGGCCATCGAAAAACTACCCAGTTTGTTTAAGCGCATCACCTCCGGCATGGAGGGAAAAACAACCGTTGCTTTGAGGCGATCGCGATGGGGTGAAACCGCATCCACCACCTTCTGGGCCAAATCTTCAATAAATATTAATGATGCAATAAAAACATCAGCTGCCGCCACGTCAGAGCAAAACTGCTGATAATTTTCTGGATCTCTAAGTTCTTCAATTAGATATCCGCACAAATCAACTGAAAATGAACCCGGTTGCGAATTGAGTGCATTAACCGCTTGGGTTAAAGAGTTTTGATATTGGGGCTCCAACACCAGATACACAACCCGCATCACCAGCCGCGAGGCATCCGGCTCGGGACTCACCCGGCGACTGGCGGAACGGATTTGGGTAAACATGCGGCTCTGGTTTAGATCAGTAAAGATTACGGAGCAGCAATAGCTGCTGTGGTGTTCATCATTAATTCATGAGCGATTTTATTCCAGTGGTTGTTGCCGGCGCCCTAGGCCGAATGGGTGCTGAGCTGATCAGAACCCTTGCCCAAACCAGCGACTGCAAGCTCGTTGCCGCCATCGACACCTCCCCGGGCCGGGAGGGGGAAGATGTGGGCATCGCCCTTGGTTTGGAACCGCTTGAGGTGCTTTTAAGCGCTGATTTTGAGGGCAGTTTGTGTTTAGCCAGCCAGCAGCATCCCGGTTCGGTGCTCGTGGATTTCACCCATCCCAAGGTGGTATATCAACACACTAGAGCTGCCATTGCCTACGGGTTGGCGCCGGTTATTGGCACCACAGGCCTTTCCCCAGAGCAGATAGGTGATTTGGCGGATTTTGCCGCTAAAGCCTCCATGGGCGCAGCTGTGATTCCTAATTTCTCCGTTGGGATGGTGCTTTTGCAGCAAGCTGCCGCCGCAGCCGCCCGTTTCTACAACCATGCTGAATTGGTGGAGCTCCACCACAACCGCAAGGCAGATGCCCCCAGTGGCACCTGCATAAAAACTGCTGAATTGATGGAGGAGCTTGGTAAGGCTTTCAACCCCCAGGAGTTGGAGGAACACGAAAGTTTGGCCGGTAGCCGTGGTGGGCTAAGGGAGAGTGGCCTAAGGCTCCATTCGATCCGTTTGCCTGGCCTTGTGGCCCATCAGGAGGTTCAATTTGGTGCCCCAGGCGAGCGCTATGTGCTGCGCCACGACACCTTCGACCGTGCTGCTTACATGCCTGGCGTTTTGCTTGCTGTGCGTAAGGTGCGTCAACTGCCAGGGCTTGTGTATGGCCTTGAGCGCTTGCTCTAAATCTTGCTCTGAATAATTAACGCCGAAACTGGGCAAATGCTTCTCCCCCTTAAACCAGGCGAACTGCAGCGTTTAATCCCTGCCGTTGCCAGTGGGCCCCAATTTGGTTTTTGCTCCGGCGGCCCCCAACTGGTGTTGCAGCGTGTATTGATTTCCACCCTCGGGGGGGTAATTCCGTTGTTGATCTCCCAGGGGGGCTTTGGCTCCCGCTGGAGCAGCCTCTGGCTTGTGATTGGTTTAACGATGCTGCTTTATTTCCTGTGGGGACCGATTATTCAAGCCGGCAGTCGCAATTCCCAGCTGCGCAAATATCCAGCAGCGGCTTTATTTGAAGGTGAAATTGCCGATCTCTACACAAAGGAAAAACTGGAGGGTCGCCAAGAAACCACCGACACCAAGGGCCGCTTGGAGTTGGTGGAGAATCGCCGCACCTGGCTTTGCCTAGAGCTTGCTGATGAGGAGGGCTACCTTGGTCAACTGCGCTTTCCCCTGGATAAGGCCCACAAAGCCCTGCGAAAGGGCATGACAATCCGCTGCCTTGTGCTTTCTGAACGCGCCGATTTTTCCCGCATTGCCAGGCTTTCCGATGCTTGGGTGCCCCAGGCCAAGCTTTGGGTTGGCGACTATCCCTATCTGCTGAGGCCTGCTTTCGAGGAAATCTGCCTCAGGCGATTTCGTTAGGCCATAGGGCATCAGCCATCTGGCAAATTTGCCGCATCGAAGCCACATCGTGCACCCGCACCATTGCAGCACCCCCGGCTATGGCCTTGCAAACTGCTGCAGCGGTGCCCCAACTGCGGGCCTTGGCTCGATTTTCCTTGAGGATCTCGCCAATAAAACGCTTGCGGCTTGGCCCCACCAAGAGTGGATAGCCATGGGCCGCCAATTGGGGTAAGCCCTCCAAGAGGGCAAGATTTTGACTGGTTGTTTTTGCGAAACCCAAGCCCGGATCCCACCACAGTTGTTCGCGTTTAATACCTGAATCCAGGGCTGCAGCACTGCGTTGCTGTAATTCTGCAATTACATCTGAAACCACATCGTTGTAATTGCAAAAATTTGCCATTGTTTGGCTATTGCCACGCCTGTGCATCAACACATAGGGGCAGCCAGCTTTTGCCACAAGGGGCAGCATTGCCCCGTCGGCCGTGCCCGCAGACACATCATTTATCCAATTCACGCCAAGCTCGAGCGCCTTGGCCGCCACGGGTGCATGGAAAGTATCTAGGGAAAGTAGTAAATCAGCAGGTAGCTCCCCCTCTTGGCGCCCTTGGCAAATTAATAACAAAGCAGGTAACAACCTTTTCAATTCTTGCTCTGGTGCCAATAGCTCAGCCCCAGGCCTGGTGCTTTGAGCTCCAATATCAATTATGTGCGCCCCTTGTTTCGCCAGGCGTTGGGCTGTTTTTAAAGCGCGAATTGGCTGGCAGTGTTCACCACCATCACTAAATGAATCGGGGGTGATGTTTAATACCCCCATTACTTTTGTTGAGCGGATCAAACCTGAGCTGGTACTTGGTAATTAACAATTCTGGCAAACCCTTCAGCCTCCAGGGATGCACCCCCCACCAAAACCCCATCGATATCAGACATCGCCATTAATTCATCAATGTTGCCTGCTTTTACCGAGCCTCCGTATTGAACTGTGAGGTTGTGGTGGCCCACCCAGGTACGAATGAGGCCGCAAACCCGATTTGCCTCCTCAGAAGCGCAGGTTTTTCCTGTGCCGATGGCCCAAATCGGCTCATAGGCAACCACCAATTGAGCTGGGTTAATCCCATCAAGGCCCTGTTCCACTTGGCGACGAATCACCCGTTCTGTATCACCACTGCTGCGTTGTTCATCACTTTCACCAACGCAAAGAATCGGTATCAGCCCAGCGGCTTGGGCCGCCCGGGCGCGGTGGTTGATCTGTTCATCGCTTTCGCTGAAATATTTGCGCGGTTCGCTGTGGCCAACGATTGTGTAGCTCACGCCATGTTCCAGCAACATGTTCGCTGAGATCTCACCTGTAAAGGCACCATTGCCTTCCCAATGAACATTTTGGCTAGCCAATTGCACGGCGCTGCCGGCAACTGCCCTGTGCATGGTTTCTAAGGCCGTGAAAGCTGGAGCTAAAACGATGCTGCGATCGCTTGGGGCATTGGCCACCAAGGGCAAGAATTGATCTGCGAAGGCGCGGGCCTCGCTGCAGGTCATATGCATTTTCCAATTGCCGGCAATCACCACCGGACGCGATCCTTTGCTCACGCCACCCCCCTTTTAAGCAGCTCAACTTAAGTGTTGGCCTCACCCGCCACTGTGAGCATTTCCCCCCCTAGTTCCACCCGGTCTCCAGCTTGTAGTTTGCGGCCCCTGCGGCTTTCAATTTGGCCGTTAACCCGCACTTTGCCCCCCTGGATCAGCAGCTTTGCTTCACCCCCTGTGCCCACCAAGCCGTGGAACTTAAGGAATTGATCGAGTTGCATCAATCCAGGCGGTGCAGGGCTGCGGCTTAATCTGCGCCCATGGTTGCATCCTCCCCAGCTGGTTTCCGCCGGCTGCTGCCCTTGCTCAAACCCCATCGGGGTCGCCTGGCGGCAGGTGGGCTCTGCATGGTTGTGTTTGTTGCCTGTTGGCCACTGTTGGCAGCCCAAGCGGGCCAACTGATTCCAGCGATCGGTAGCGGAGATTTCAGCAGGGTTTTACGGGTAATCGGCTTTGCCCTT
>MWMJ01000056.1:0-8596 GCA_002151525.1 Synechococcus sp. Lanier
CGTTAGGGCTGATGATCCCTTGCTTACAAGCCGGGGGCGGCGTACACCGGAACCGTTGCGGGTGGTGGTTAGCAGGGAATTAAATCTCCCCCAAAATGCGCAACTATGGAACCAAGAATTGGCGCCCACCCTGGTGGCCCATGGCCCTGGGGCAAAAGCAGAAAAAATCGCACTTCTAGATCAGTTGGGAATAGAAAGGCTGCCACTTGATCGATGCGAACCACAACAACTGATGGAGGCCTTAGCTAACCGTGGTTGCAATCGGGTGCTGTGGGAATGCGGCCCCGAATTAGCAGCGGGAGCCATTGGGCAAGGCTGCGTTCAACATATTGCGGCTGTTATTGCACCAAAACTATTAGGTGGCATCGCCGCATGCACCCCCCTGGGGGATTTGGGCTTTCTAAGCATGGAACAAGCAATAGCTTTAAGCGCAATTCAAAAGATAAATTTTTACAAAGAAATCCTAGTAACCGCAAAAGTTAATTAATATAATATACTATAAGGCAAACCCAAACATGAGCAACGCTTCTACCTGGCTAATTTTTTCTGATGCCACAAGTAATTTCATTGATTCAAGCAATAAATTAAACCCTCTACTTCCAACGCCATCTAAAAATATTATTCTCACCAGTGAATTCAGCAGATCAAATAATGATGCAGCTATTAATGCCATAACTAGTGCCGGATATAGCGCCGGATACAGTGCTGCAATAAATAATTATCTAACAAATTCGAGCAGCTCTTGGAAAGTTCCAACTACTGCTTATAGCGGCACAGATATCCAAATTGCCAATGCAATCGTGGGCACTTCCGCTAATCCCGGAACGTTGTTATACCCGGATGCAGAAGCGAGAGGATTCAGCAACAACATATATCTAACACCAGACTATGAATACGATTATGCAGGCCCAAACAATAAAGGCGCTGATGGATACTATGGATACCTACAAACATTATTAACATCATGGGCATTAAGAGTACTAAATCCCAATAATCCAATCGTTCCAGTTATTGGGCAGAATGTTGCAAGCGGAAACAGCGGAACATTTGATGCTAGCCAACTGAAATCAGCTGCACAAAAAATCCTACCATCTACTGTTCTTGACGATTTTGATTTTACACAAAAAACTTTCCCAGAACTATTATTTAACAGCAAAGTTAACAACACATCTCCACTCATCAACTCGTTATCGGTTGAAAATTACAGCCAAAATCAAAACAAATCCACCGCAGCAGCGCCCTCAGGAAGCCCTGGCTTTCCAGTAGCCACTGTTCCCTATTCTGTTGTAACAGACTACGCAAATTCCGACAATAAAACCTATCAAACCAAATTACCAACCACATCAAATTACGGCCCTGCAAACGATCAAGAAAAATTAAATTTACCCGATGGGAGCATCTACATAGGCGACGGTACCTTTCAATGGAACACTATTTCCAATACGGCAATCAACAATATAGCGATCCAAAATGTCACAAGCCTAAAGAGCAGCAGCCAAAATTTAGTACCAGAAACCTGGTTAATGCATTACGGCTTCCCTAACGCGTTTATATTTACAGAACAACAGTTTGAAACGCTCTGCAACGACCTCATAGAATTTATAAGCAATACAGGTATAAAAAAAGTATATTTTGAAATTGGGGATTATAAAACAATCAATCAATATAACTATTGCAACCCAAGCATTCCAGCCACCGGAACAAAAAATCTCCCCTGGATCGTTAATTACCTTCTAAATAAGCTGCCAAGCCAAGTTGAAGTAGGAGCCGTGGTTTCAATGACACCCAAATATCCCTGGCTTATCGCCCCCAACAACCCAGCCAATAACACTATAATTGGCGACGGCACCCCCGGCTATCCAAAAGATAATGCTCGCCAAGCATTCGAGTTAATTCAAACAATCAATCAATTAAGCCCAAGCAAGCAGATTACCAGTTTCCACTTCGACCACGAAGGTGGTGGTAATTATCAAGATGATACTAACTATGGAGGCACCAATGGCAATCAGATCGGCGCCGGCTATTTGAAATGGCTCTGGAACAAGTTTATGCCCAGCAGCGTAACATTCCCAGATAAAACAGCAGCTTCTCCAACTTTCAAGGGCCATTACAATTTCGGTTGGATAAACTACAAAACAACAGCCTGGCTAAAAAATAGCTCTGGCTCCATCGATGCCTTCAGCGAAAATTATTGGTTTGGTGAAAACGAAGATTACCCTGGTAAGTACTCCCTAGACCCCACCAACACACCAAACCTCACCCTGGCTCAGCGCCTGGGCCTAGACCTCCAATCATTTATTGATGTTTTTGGCAAAGATCCCAGCAAATACCCTGCCAGCATTGCAGGAGGAGCAAACCTAATCAACTGGTCTCGCACAGTTGATCCAACAACAGGCCAACCGAGCTCCGCCACAAATGCGGTGCCAACACTAAACGAAAATGCGATTTATACCGTATACAGAATGTACAAAGACAATCCACAGGCCCTGGCTAATATATTCAACAACAAAAATTATAGTTTTATTAATAGTGGCGGCCTTCCAGCCTTCAGCGATTCTTACTATGCACCTATCGACACCACTCAAGCAAATAACAATCCAAACACTCCTCAAGGCGGCATACCCACCGTAAGCCTTGAAAATCTTTCAGCGTCAAACCAGTCACAACAGGTGGTAATTGATGCTGGCCTTGCAAATAGATCGCCATCACTTGTCAGTCAATTTACTGTAGCCAATGACAAACTACACCCAAATACAGCCGCAGGTAGCTTTGACGGGCTCTCAGCACTAAGTTATGACGATTTTATTACATTTTTAAACACATCTGCAGGCATACTTTCAACAGCAGGCATAACGCCAGGGCAGCCGGGCAGGGATCCCTCCAGCACTCGAATCGCCCTCTATGAACTTCAATTCATTCCCCTGGATTGGACCACTCAACAGGTTGCTAACAATCACCCGTATCTAATCAGATTTCATGATCCCGTAACAGGTAAACATCATTACACTCACAACGTAGCAGAAGCAAAAACTCTTGAATCCCAAGGTTGGCAGAGGGAGGGACGCAAAATCAGTTTGCTGAATAGTGATAACGCTGATAATCAACTGAAGGATGTTTGGAGATTGTTTCAAGCCACTACAGGTGACCATCTACTTACAACCTCCGAAACTGAACTCAACCATGCAAAGCAAATTGGATATGTATCTGAAGGGATTATTGGGGCTGTTAGCAGTAGTGCTAACAGTGGGCTCATTCCGGTTTATAGATTCTATAATCCCCAAAAACATGCACATTTTTATACTGATGAAGCAAGCGAAGCATCATCCCTTGGCAATTTAGGTTATGTTCAAGAGGGTTTTCTTGGCTGGTGTTAACTAGCGCATCTCCTCAAGCGATTCCTCAACCTCAGCGCTGGTTTCACTGGCGGTAACCCTTGCAATCAACAAACCCATCACAACAGCTAAATACAACGGCCCAACAACTGCAACAATCACCGATAACATTTCCCCAGGGTGATTAGTTGAAACTATATCACCAAAACCAACCGTTGATAAACAGCTAAAAGCAAAATAGTTTAAAGATATAAAATCAATCTTTGAACTTAAAACACCAGAGGAAATACCAGAAGAAATGGCATGAAAACTACCTGGAATCAAATCTTCCAAAACATTAAATACGATGCCAGCGGCAAGGCCGAGCATTAAATAGCCGGCGATTGCCCCCTGCAAAACGGCACTTGTTACTCGTTTTTCTAAGGATAAAAAGTGCACTATTCTAGCCGCACTTAACAATGCAAAAAGCGCCCATAGCCCCTGCAAAGTAATCGCCCCATCAAAACCGAAAAAGCCGCCGGATGCTAATAATGCCTGGTCGATTATTACCGTAAAACCAATTATTGGATAAAAAAGATCAGCATAATTTGCACGTTTAGGAACCTTATTACTGCTTGCCTCGTGCCCCGCAGCTAAACCAACCAGCAGCAGCAAAGCCAACAGCATGAATCCGCCATGGGTTAGGGGGCGAGCCAGCGAAGGCGGCAACATAAAGATGCTGAGCAGCCCCAAGCAGGTTGAAAGTAAAGCCCGATAGAAGCGATGGTGAGGTATCAACACCCAAAGGCGGCGCAGGGGCCCTTAGCTTGGTTCATATCAGCACTGATGGCTATGGCCCTTCGCCAAGACGACAACAGCCCCAACAAACGCTTTGGGGTGGTCAATCTGGTGTTGATTGGCCTTGGTCTACTACTGCTACTAAGCAGCTTCCTGCCTAACCAGGGCCTGCAGCAGGTGCCGCGCGTGCCCTATTCCCTCTTCATAAATCAGGTTGATGATGGAGCCGTGAAACGGGCTTTCATCACCCAAGATCAAATCCGCTACGAATTGGCTAACCCCGTTGAAGGGGAACCAGCGGTGCTTGCCACCACGCCAATATTTGACATGGAGCTGCCCCAACGGCTGGAGCAGCATGGGGTGGAATTTGCCGCATCGCCACCTAAAAAACCAAGCATCATCAGCACAATTTTGAGCTGGGTGGTGCCACCACTGATCTTCATTGTGGTGTTGCAATTCTTTGCCCGTAGGGCCATGGGTGGCGGCGGTGGAGCCCAGGGCGCCCTCAGCTTCACTAAAAGCAAAGCCAAGGTTTATGTGCCGGATGAGCAATCACGGGTAACTTTTGCTGATGTGGCTGGTGTGGATGAAGCAAAAGCCGAACTAACCGAAATAGTTGATTTCCTTAAAAAACCTGAGCGCTACACCGAAATTGGTGCACGGATTCCAAAGGGTGTGCTGCTTGTGGGCCCTCCAGGAACTGGCAAAACATTGCTCTCAAAAGCGGTTGCAGGCGAAGCAGATGTGCCCTTCTTTATTATTTCCGGCTCAGAATTTGTTGAACTGTTTGTGGGGGCGGGTGCCGCAAGGGTGAGGGATTTATTTGAACAGGCCAAGAAGAAAGCACCCTGCATAATTTTTATTGATGAATTGGATGCAATCGGCAAAAGCCGTTCCGGTTCAATGGGCGTTGTGGGTGGTAACGACGAACGGGAACAAACCCTTAATCAACTGCTCACCGAAATGGATGGCTTTGCCTCTAAAGACAAACCAGTAATTGTTATCGCAGCAACAAACCAACCTGAAACCCTTGATGCCGCTTTACTAAGGCCGGGTAGATTTGATCGCCAGGTATTAGTTGATCGCCCTGATCTATCTGGAAGGCTAACAATTTTGCAGATCTATGCAAATAAAGTAAAACTTTCAGAATCCGTTGATCTTCAAAAAATCGCTGCTGCCACCAGTGGATTTGCAGGTGCTGATCTAGCAAATCTTGTTAATGAAGGGGCCCTGCTTGCAGCCCGCGCCTATCGCACCACCGTTGAACAAGCTGATTTAAATGAAGCAATTGAACGGGTGGTGGCGGGGCTTGAGAAACGCAGCCGTGTTCTACAAGACGACGAAAAGCGAGTTGTGGCTTACCACGAAGTGGGCCATGCAATTGTTGGCCACCTGATGCCAGGTGGCAGCAAAGTTGCCAAAATTTCAATTGTGCCAAGGGGTATGAGTGCTCTCGGCTACACCTTGCAGCTACCAACTGAAGATCGCTTCCTCAATTCCCGCGAAGACTTACAAGGGCAAATCGCCACCCTTTTGGGGGGCCGTTCCGCCGAAGAAGTGGTATTTGGCAAGATCACAACAGGCGCCGCCAACGACCTGCAGCGAGCCACAGATATCGCTGAACAAATGGTGGGCACCTACGGCATGAGCGACACCCTCGGCCCCCTCGCCTACGACAAACAGGGAGGTAATCGTTTCCTTGGCCAAGGCAATAACCCCCGCCGCGTAGTGAGTGATGCAACTGCCCTAGCAATTGATAAGGAAGTGCGGGCCCTGGTGGATAGGGGACACAAAACCGCCCTGGATATCCTTAATTCCAACCGTGATCTACTCGAAAATATTGCCCAACGAATTCTTGAAAAAGAAGTAATTGAAGGCGATGAGCTCAAAGAACTATTGGCCAGTAGCTCCCTACCCCTTGACGTTGGGGCCCTTAATCCCGCATAAGGGTTCTTTGGGCTCAGCTGATGTTGATCAGCCAGCGCTACCCCACCCTTGGGGAGCTTCAAGGTAAGGATTTTCTTTCATCAGCCCAAATCACTGCGGCGCAAACCAGTGAATTGCTACAGCTGGCGGCGGCATTAAAAACTGGTGAATTAAAGATCAACCTCCAAGGCCGCAGCCTCGGTTTAGTTTTTAGCAAGGCCTCCACCCGCACTCGGGTGAGCTTCACGGTTGCTATGGCACGGCTGGGGGGGCAAACAATCGACCTAAATCCATCGGTAAGCCAGGTGGGTAGGGGCGAACCGGTGGCTGATACGGCTCGGGTTTTAAGCCGTTATGTGGATGCACTCGCCGTGCGCACCTTCGGCCAAGCTGAACTTGAGGAATATGCCCATTGGGCATCTATTCCAGTGATCAATGCCCTAACGGATCTCGAACATCCCTGCCAAGCCCTAGCTGATTACCAAACCCTGCAGGAAAATTGCGGCCCGTTAGATGGCAAAACGCTTAGTTATGTGGGTGATGGCAATAATGTGGCCCATTCATTAATGCTTTGTGGTGCATTGTTAGGGGTAAACGTAAAAATTGGTTGCCCTGAAGGATTTGAACCGGAGCCGGGGGTGCTTGAGCAGGCGCAACAACTGGCAGCGGGCAAGTGTTCGATTGAGGTGCTACATGAACCCGATGCAACTGTGCAAGGGGCAGATGCGATTTACACCGATGTGTGGGCATCGATGGGTCAAGAGGAAGAAAAAGAGGAGCGGCAAAAAGCTTTTAGTGGTTGGTGCCTAAATAAAGAATTACTTGCACTTGCAAATCCAGAGGCAATCGTGCTCCATTGCTTGCCTGCCTACCGGGGGCTTGAAATCAGCGCAGAAGCGATGGAATGCAGGGCCAGCCGGATTTTTGATCAAGCCGAAAATCGCTTACACGCCCAACAGGCCTTACTGGCTGCACTGCTAGGAGGCTAGACAAATCGCCATCGGCACGATACATCTGTATTAGCTACAACTCATGGCTTGGCTAATTCGGCACCACAGGAGCTCACCACCGCCCAGCAGGAGCTCTACGACTGGTTGAGTGGCTTCATCAATGAGCACCGCCACAGCCCATCAATACGGCAAATGATGGCTGCCATGGGCTTGCGTTCCCCTGCACCTGTGCAAAGCCGCCTGCGGCATCTGCAGCAAAAGGGTTGGATCACCTGGAATGAAGGCCAGGCCCGCACCCTACAACTGCTTGGTGAGGCCCAACAGAGCTTGGGGATACCAGTGCTTGGCAGTGTTGCCGCGGGCGGCCTAGTGGAAACCTTCCATGATGTGGAAGAACACCTGCACCTAGAGCCCGTATTGGAACGCCGCGGTTTATTTGCACTCACCGTGAATGGCGACAGCATGGAAGATGCCCATATCGCCGATGGTGATGTGGTGTTGATGGAACCCGTAAAGGAGTTAAACCGGCTGAAGGCTGGCACCATCGTTAGCGCCTTGGTGGCAGGCACTGGCACCACCCTCAAGTATTTCCACCTTGATGGTGATCAAGTGCGGCTAGAGGCCGCTAACCAGCGTTATTCGGCCATTACCCTGCCAGCAGAACAGGTAACAGTGCAAGGAAAACTGGTGGCTGTGTGGCGGCAGGTTTGAGGTGTAAGCTCAAACACACGGGGCCATAGCTCAGCTGGTAGAGCACCTGCATGGCATGCAGGGGGTCAGCGGTTCGAATCCGCTTGGCTCCATTAAGAGATCCCAGGCCAGGCCTGGGTTTTTTAATCAGGCCCTGATTTGGCCCATGGCCCACCACGGATGCACCAAAACCTGCAAAATCCTCGCCTACTAATGCGGAGGCCCAAGCCGGTTAAGTTAACGGCCGGGATAAGCATTCTTGCTTCATGCAAAAACCTTTGTTTGTCTTCTTTTCTTTTTACGTTTTCACCGAATTTGAAATGCCACCTAGATGGGCAGAAACTTACAGTTTAACTTCAATTCGAAGCTACTATTACAAGCAGTTCTCTTAGTTCTCGAGCACCAGCAACAGCGGCACTACATTGTTTATGTTCCATAGCAATGGCAGCAACTGGAAGATCCCGCCGCAGATTTCGGCACACTTTTGGCACACATTTAAGGATCAATTCTTGACAAGTACATAGCTAATTACATATTAACTGATAACAGCCATACAGTAGGCAAACTGGCCCAAGATCCAAGGGAAACTTGGCCGCTGTGGCAATAAAATTAGAATATAATATAGACACGAATTGAATAAATTGAAAATATCTAATACATTTCTAACATTCAAGCTTGTTCTACTCTCCCCTGCCGCGCTCGGGTTGGTTGCCCCCATGGGCGCCATGGCCGCTGAGCTCAACATGGACGGCGTTAACAAGTACGCCGCTTCCAGCGAGCAGGTCACCAGCATCACCCAGTTTTCTGATGTAAAGCCCACCGATTGGGCTTACCAGGCACTGAGCAACCTGATCGAGCGCTACGGCTGTGTAGCTGGCTACCCCAATGGCACCTTCAAAGGTGGCCAAGCAATGACCCGTT
>MWMJ01000057.1:0-8112 GCA_002151525.1 Synechococcus sp. Lanier
CAGCCGTGATGGGGTGACCGGAATGGTGGTTGACGCAGCAAGCCTGCCCCAGCAGGCAACAAACCAGCCACCGAATGGATTTGAGTGAGCTCAAGGGCCTGTTCATGGCCAAGGGGGGGCAGTAAACCTGGCAAGCAGCGGGCCAGCAGTGTTTTTCCGCAACCGGGCGGACCAATAAAAAGCAAATGATGGCCGCCACTGGCGGCAATTTCCAAGGCGCGGCGGCCATGTAATTGCCCCCTAACGCTTGCCAGATCAGGGACTGATGCCAAAGGCGACGGCGATGGAAGCGTTGGTAATTCAGCAGTGCCCCAGGCTTGGCTGCCGGCCAAAGCAGCTACCACTTGGGTTAACCCCCTAGCGGGCAACACCTCCAGGCCTTGCACTAAGGAGGCCTCCAGAGCGTTTTCATTGGGCACGATCAAGGCTTTAGCCCCGGCTTTGCGCGCCGCCTGGGCCATGGCCAACACTCCTCGCACTGGCCGCAAACTGCCATCCAAACCCAACTCTCCAGTAGCCCAAACCCCCTGCAAAGGCTCTGGGTTTTGCTGCCCTGTTGCCATCAAAAGCGCCAGGGCCATCGGCAGATCAAAACCGGGCCCCTCCTTGCGCAGATCAGCTGGGGCAATACTCACCACCACGCGGCTTTGGGGCACGCGGAAACCACTGTTGCGCAGGGCAGAACGCACCCGTTCGCGGGCTTCCCTACCGCTGGTGTCGCCTAATCCAACTAGTTGTAAACCTGGCAGTCCTGGAGCTAGATCCACCTCAACCTGAATGGGCTTTGCCTCCAAACCAAACAGGCAAGCACCGGAACAAAAGGCCAGCAAATCAATTAAGCCACTAGGGGATTGATTCCACCCAGGGCTGATTTGTATCCATTTATTTATTGATTTTAATTAGTGCGGTTTAGCTTTTTCAGGCTTCACTCTGGTTTAGGCGATAGCGAATGCGCTCCAGGCGGCGAATTGATGCCTCTGTGTAGTCGATCAATTCTGAGCGAGCCTGCTTATCACTGGGGCCATCAATGGCATCAAGGATGTCGGCAAGGCGGTTAACGGAATAGAGCAGATCAATGCCGGCATCACGCCAATCGGGTTCTAGCCGCTTGCGGATCGGCCCGCGGCGACGCTGGGCCAGCTCTTCCAGAAACTGGAGATGAAGCATTACAGGGCACAACTGGCCGGCAACACATTGAAGCGTGTTACGGGCCTTTGGTAAAGGTGCGCTGCTAGACAAGCTGAGATGCTGACAATTGATACCCAACTCGACCCCAATGGCGGATAGCAATCCAACGGTTTTTGGCAAGATCCTGCGGGGGGAAATAGATGCCCCTCGGGTATACGAAGACGAGTACTGCATCGCTTTTAAAGATCTCCAACCCCAAGCCCCAGTTCACCTTTTGGTGATTCCAAGGCTGCATTTGGCCGGCCTAAACGAGGCCGAAGCGGGCCAGGAAGCCCTGCTGGGCCACCTCCTGCTCGTGGCAGCCCAGGTGGCGAAAGAAGCGGGCTTAGCCGCTTGGCGCACGGTTATTAACACAGGCGCCGAGGCGGGCCAAACGGTGTTCCACTTGCATTTACATGTGATTGGTGGCCGTCCCCTCAGTTGGCCTCCGGGTTAAACCATCAGAATGGCTGCACAGTTTTCAGCAACCTTTGAGTAACCCCATTCAGTCTTTGCGCATTCAGCTGGGAAAACTGCAGCGCCTAGCCCAGCCCTATTTCCTACCGGGTGAAGAATCCAACTCCTGGCAATTTCTATTCCTGTTGGCTGCCCTGTTGGGGATTGTGGTGGGGCTAACCCTGCTTTTGCTAACTGGAGTGGTGGCGGCCAGTGGCGCCTTGATTCCCCAATTACAGAGCCGCTTCCTACCCGGGGTGCCGGAGAGGGTGGCAGGCATCTGGGGGGGGCCCGCTGGTGCGGTAATGATGCTTATTTTTGCCGCGAGCATTGCTTGTTTTGTGGCCTTTAAGAACAAATTGCGCCAGGGGCGTTGGCTTCCCTGGCTGCTGCTTGGGGTAATTGCCCTGTTGCTGCTTGTATTAAATGGCATAAATGTGGGCATCAGCTTTATTGCGAGAAATATCGATAATTCGCTAGTTGCATACGATGCATCTGGCTTTTGGCGGATTGTTTCTATTTACGGCTTTTGCTTACTTTTAGCGCTTCCAATTCGCACCTTACAAAATTATATAATCCCAAAATTTGGCCTACTATGGCGTGAATGGCTCACCAAAAGATTATTAGATCGCTACATGGGTGATCGGGCCTATTATCAATTAAATCCCAATGACGAAAGCAATGCAGAAGTAGATAATCCGGATCAACGAATATCCGAAGATACAAAAAACTTTACCGGCACAAGCTTATCATTTATAGTTGGCATATTAGAGGCTTTGCTAACATTTTTTAGCTTTATAATTGTTTTATGGACAATCAGTAAAACTTTAACTTTTGCCCTCCTTGCTTATGCGGTTGGCGGCACAGCAATAATAATCTTTATCGGCCGCAAACTGGTTAAATTGAATTTCCAGCAATTAAAATTAGAGGCTGATTTTCGCTATGGGCTAGTACACATTAGAGATAATGCCGAATCGATTGCATTTTACAAAGGTGAAGCCCAAGAAAGCCTCGAGGTTGAGAGGCGCCTAGGGGGTGCGATTAAGAACTTCGATCGCCTGATCATATGGCAAGCCTTAGTCAATATGATCCAAAGGTCTTACGATTACTTTTCCCGCTTCCTGCCCTGGCTTGTAATCGCGCCAGTTTACTTTGCTAAAGGAGTAGAGTTTGGAGTAATCAGCCAATCATTTATCGCCTTCAGCCAAGTGTTTGGCTCAGTTAGCTTTATTGTTAATAACATTGAAAATTTAACAGCCTTTTCCGCAAGCATTAGCCGATTAGAGGGTTTTCAATCAACAATTGAATCGCTGCCAGCACCTTCCCTAGAGGCCAAGGAGCGGGGCGACCATAGCGGCTCGATCATGTTGCGAGATGCCACTGTTATACCACCTGGCACAAATATGGCCCTAATCAAAAACATTAGCCTCGAAGTTGCCATCAATCAGCGGGTTTTAGTGGTGGGGCCAAGCGGTTGCGGAAAAACATCCCTATTGCGCCTTGTTAGTGGCCTCTGGCCGAGTAAAAGCGGCGAGGTGCATCGCCCGCCTCTAGGGGAACTAATGTTCATCCCCCAAAAGCCATATATGTTGCTTGGTAGCCTGCGGGAACAGCTTTGTTATCCCTTAGATCAAGAACGCTTTAGCGACGCCCAACTGCGCAATGTTCTTGAGGAGGTAAATTTAGCTGGCATGGTTAAGCGCTATCCCAATCTAGGTATTCAACAGGATTGGCCCAGGTTGCTATCCCTTGGCGAACAGCAGCGGCTGGCCTTTGCCCGACTTCTGCTTAATTCCCCTCAATTTGCAGTGCTGGATGAAGCCACCAGTGCCCTTGATGTGGCCACTGAAAAAAGACTTTATGGCTTATTAGCCCAAAGGGAAATGGCGTTCATCAGCGTGGGCCATCGCCCCACCTTGAGTGCATTTCACAACACGGTTCTACAACTTGATGGTAGAGGGGGCTGGAGCCTAATACCGGCCGCAAGCTACGTGTTCGACCCCAGCTAAATACCAAATAAGCAATTCCCATGGATCAATCCACCCCCCCCGCCACCAGCGCCACCACAAACGATGTTCCTGATTTTGGTTGGAGCCCCTATGCCGAAAGGATCAATGGCCGTTTTGCCATGCTTGGCTTCACAGCGATACTTTTAATTGAAGCCTTAAGCGGCCAAACTTTTTTACATTGGGCTGGCATTAATTAACACCTAAGGCAGATTGATAACCTCCACCTGCCAACGCCCCTCGCGGCTCACCTGCACCGCAAGCACCCGTCCATCGCCGCTAAGGGCCACCTTGGCGGGCACCCCAGCCGGCAGCAATGGGATCGGCCGCAATAGGGCAAGGTTGCGTTCATAAATTAAAAGCTCCGTGCGCCCCTCCAAGCTGCGCACCAAGGCAAAGCGTTGGCCTAAGCGATCCACCCCAACACTGATGGGTTGGGCATCAGGCCGGTTTAACCCCGGCAGGGGGGCACCTAAACCAGAGGCAAAATCCAACCATCGAATCTGTTGATGGCCATTGGGGGCAGGGGCAATCCAAGCCATGCCGGTGGCGGACAAACTTGGTGAACTGTCGTCGCCGGGTTGGGCAAGGCGGGGATTTATACCCATCTCAGGCTGAAGCCCTTGGCCTTGGCAGCCAGCCAAAAGCAGCAACACCAAGCACCCAGCCAAAGCCCTGGTCATTGCAAAGGGGTGCCTGGGGCTAGATCCGCCTCATGGGCTGGCAGTTGAAATAGCTCAACATCCTGCTGGCCGCGATGCAGTAATTGCACAGCGAGCCGCTTGCCGTCCGGCGACATACTCAAGGCCTGGGGCAAACGATCCCCCGGCAACGGCAAAGGTCGCAACAGCCCTAAAGCACGATCCAACACCACTATTTCGCTCCGTTCTCCCCTCTGCAAAATCAAGGCCAGATATCTACCGTTCCAGCTAAGCGATGGTGAGCGGTGCGGCATGCCCCACTGCAAACCTTTTAATGGCAACTCTTGGCCGCTATTGCGTTCAACTAAACGCACCACCCTTCTGCCCGAGCGCTCAGCCACCATTGCCAGAAGGCGGCCATTGCCGCTTAGGGCAGGTTCCTGCTGATCACCGATACCTGGGGCGTCAAAACGCTGGCCACATGCAGTTAACAAAAAAAGCAAGGGCAACAGCCAAACCATCGGGTTTTGGTATGCCCTCAGCTATCAAACCTGGAGTTATTGCTCGGATTTTGCGAATTTGTGGCACCAGTAGACCTTTCTACGGGTTTAGGCCTTGGTGGAAGGGGGCTGAAATCAGCTTCACTAATGGGGGCACCGGCTCTTTCCGGCCTGGTTGCAGCTGGGCCTGGGCGGCGGCTGGATCTAGGCAGATCGGCAGCTGCACTGCTCTGCAGCCTTGATCTGGTTTCGCGGCCATCCCGTTCGCGGCGGCGGGCGCCGAATTCAGGGGGAGCTTCGCTCCTAGCTGCAAAACGACTTTGAGCCCGTTCGGGAATTGCTGGGCGTTCCGGGCGGCGTGGCCGGTAGAAATCCCGTTCTAAATCCTCTTCAGGTTCCTCAAAATAATCGGAGCGGGAGCGAATTTTGCGCCTTAGGGGCTGGGGGTCGTCGAAGCGATCTTCAGCACCCCATTCACCGCGACCCATGCGGGGCCTAGAGGGTAGTGGTTCATCTTCATCAAAAAAAGCTGAGCGCCTTGCCTGTTCGGTGGTAACACTGCGCAAGCGCACCGATTCGTAGGCAAAAAATACTGTGGTGGCAGCTAACAAAAACTGACCAAATTGAAGAATTGGATCTAATCGCCAGCCTTGAAAAAATAAAATTCCACCGCACAGAAGGCCAACTGCGGCAAAAAATACGTCGTAGTCGCGGGCGAGCCCAGGTTTAAAACTACGCAGGAAATAAAGCATCGTGCCACCAACCGCAAGCACAATGCCAACGATGCTGGCCCAATTCAGGCTGGCATTAACCATAAGGGGTGCCCTTGTTTAATTAGTTTAAGGGGCAGTGCTAGAGCAACTCAAAGTTTGCGATCGAGCTGATCGGTTTGGCTGATCAAAATCAAAGCGATTGTGATTGGCACCACAACGATCAGAGCACCAGCGCCAAGGCTGGTGAGGAAATTGGAAAGGGAAGGGGTCATGGCACCTTCGGTGATTGCTCAATCCTACGGCGCCCGGTGGGTTCTTTAGGATCGGCGCTGAAAGCCGTAGAAGTTTGTGACAGCTTTACCCCTGCCTTTGCTTAATGCCAGCAGTAGCTTGATCGGCCTCCTACTTGCGGCCTGGACCCTTTTATTTCTTGTGCGGATTGTGCTGAGCTGGTATCCGCAATTAGATAGCTCAAATCCTTTGGTGGCATTGGTTTTGATCCCAACGGAGCCATTGCTTGCCCCCACTAGAAAGCTGATCCAGCCGATCGGCGGAGTAGACGTTACGCCTGTTATTTGGGTGGGCTTAGTGAGCTTGATGCGTGAACTATTGGTGGGCCAGCAAGGCCTGATCAGCCAGTTGTTGCGTTCAGCCCAGCACCTGGCTTAAGCATCTCCATCTCAACAAATTTGGTATGCACCTCACCCCTTTGAAATTCCGGCCGATCCAGCAGGGCTAAGTGAAATTCAATCGTGGTGGGCACCCCAATCACAGCGCATTCAGAAAGGGCACGGCGCATCCGTTTCAAGGCGGCGGGCCGGTCTTCCCCCCAAACAATCAGCTTGCCGATGAGGGAATCGTAGAAAGGAGGAATTTCATAGCCCGTATACACGTGGCTATCGAAACGAACGCCTGGCCCACCTGGGGGTAACCAGCCTGTGATCGTGCCAGGGGCGGGGCGGAAGTTATGGCGGGGATCCTCAGCATTGATGCGGCATTCAATTGCATGCCCCCGCAGTTGGATATCTTCCTGGCGCAGCCGCAGGGGCTCACCAGCGGCAATGCGCAGCTGTTCAGCGATTAAATCAATGCCCGTAACAACCTCCGTAACAGGGTGCTCCACCTGGATACGGGTGTTCATTTCCATGAAATAAAACTGCCCGGTGGCATCCAGCAAAAACTCAACCGTGCCAGCGCCTTCATAACCAATCGAGCGGGCAGCAGCCACTGCTGCATCACCCATCCGGGCTCTAATGACTGGATCTAAACCAGGCCCTGGGGCTTCCTCAAGCAATTTTTGATGGCGCCTTTGAATCGAGCAATCCCTTTCGCCGAGGTGCACCACTTGGCCAAAACGATCAGCAAGGATTTGCACCTCCACATGGCGGGGACGATCAATAAATTTCTCCATATAAAGGCCAGGGTTACCAAAGGCAGCCTCAGCCTCGCCTTGAGCTGCCTTAAATAAAGGCTCCAATTCATCCCCGTGGCGCACGAGGCGCATGCCCCTGCCACCGCCACCTGCAGTGGCCTTAATCATCACCGGGTAGCCGATGGTTTCAGCCAGTTGGGCCGCCTCCTCCGGGGTATCAAGCAGGCCCTCACTGCCGGGGATGGTGGGCACCCCAACCCGTTGCATGGTGGACTTCGCCGTTGATTTATCCCCCATTTCACGGATCGATTCCGGTGATGGACCCACAAAGGTGAGGCCATGGGCATTGCAGATTTCGGCAAAACGGTCGTTTTCCGCCAAAAAGCCGTAACCGGGGTGAATGGCATCAGCGCCGCGGGAGGTGGCGGCGGCAATGATGTTGGGAATATTTAAATAACTGCGGCTGCTGGGGGGATCCCCAACGCATACGGCCTCATCTGCTAGCTGCACATGTAGGGCAGTGCGATCAACCGTGCTGTACACCGCCACGGTGCTGATACCCATCTCCCGACAGGTACGAATGATTCTCAGGGCGATTTCACCCCGATTTGCTATCAGAAGCTTGCCAATGGCCATGGGGGCCCTCTGTAGCCAGCGACTGTATCAGTGGCTATCGGGATTAGTTACGAATCAAACCGTAGAACCCGCTGGAGCAGCTGGTAAAGTCGATCTCTGCTTTTTTGGCAGGCCACGCGGATGTGGTGGAATTGGTAGACACGCACGTTTGAGGGGCGTGTGACTTCGGTCTTGCGAGTTCAAGTCTCGCCATCCGCATCAGAACCAACCGGAACAATCGTTTTGGTTTGCAATGGCCCCGGGGAGCTCACCACATGGGTGAGGCCCCTGGCCCAGGCCCTGCATCGGCTCCGTTCGCTTAGGCCACTGGCACCTGATGCCGCCGAAAACCTAAGGCTGGTGCTGGTGCCATGCCCAAATGCAACCGGCACTGAGCATCGGGTGGCAAATGCCATGGGGCTGTTTGAGCGGGTAATCGCCGCCCGAGAATTTTGGTGGTTGCTCTTACAGCCAAACCGCTATGGGCCATGGCCAACCCAAGGGGTGGTGGTGTTTCTTGGCGGCGATCAATTTTGGACGGTGCTGTTATCAGCGCGGCTCGGGTATCGCCACATCACCTACGCCGAGTGGGTAGCCCGTTGGCCCCAATGGAACGACCGCATTGCGGCGATGGGGGCAGCT
>MWMJ01000058.1:0-8066 GCA_002151525.1 Synechococcus sp. Lanier
GCTTGATCGGCCAAGCAAGCCGTGTATTGCGATTGATAGGTAATCGGCCTGGGGTTGTCGCTCATGCCTCCATCAACCGCCACATAGGTGCTGAAGCCGGCGATCTCCTTGCGGCTGCCGATTTGATAGAGGGTTACGCCCGCCGCTCCCACAAGGGAACGGCCCGGTTCACACAACAGCCGAGGCAATTCAAGGCCCCGCTCCCTGCAGGCCCCTGCGATCGCCTCTGCTACCACCTGCACCCAGCGTTCAATGCTGGGGGGATCATCGGAGCGCACATAGCGAATCCCAAGGCCACCGCCAACGTTTAAATCGCTGATGGTGTGGCCAAGGGAATGGGCAAGCACCATGGCATCGGCAAGTACCGCCGCCAGGTCGCGGTGGGGGTTTAGTTCAAAAATCTGTGAACCGATGTGCGCATGCAATCCCCTTAGCTTTGCCCAGCTGCAAGCTGCCAAATGGCGCAACACCGCCTCTAGCTGGTCGGGATCAAAGCCAAATTTGCTATCTAAGTGGCCAGTACGGATGTATTCATGGGTATGGCATTCAATTCCAGGGGTAAATCGCAGCAATAGGGGCACCTGTCCCCCATGCCCCTTGCAAAGCTCCTGCAACAGCTCAAGATCACGCCAGTTGTCTACAACAACACAAATGCCATGTTGCAGAGCAAGGCTTAATTCCTCAGGGGATTTGTTGTTGCCGTGAAGCACGATCCTTTCCGGCGGCATCCCACCCTCAAGGGCAGTGAGTAATTCACCAGCGGAAACAGCATCTAGGCCCAAGCCTTCAGAGGCCACTAGGGCAGTAATTGCCAAACTGCTATTTGCTTTTGATGCGTAGATGGCAAGTGAAGGGCCGGGGTAATGGCGCGCCAGGGCTTGGCGATAGGCGATGCAGGCCTGGCGAAGGCTGAGCTCGTCCAGCACATATAAAGGCGTGCCAAAACGGGCCGCCAGGTCGCTTAAAACACAGCCACCCACCCGCAGGCGCCCCTGGGGATCCAAATCGGTGCTAATCGGGGCAAGATTGCGGTTGGGGCTTTCAAGATCAATAGCTCCATCAGCCCAGGGCAACCCGGGGGTTATTGCCATTGCCATCGCTATGCAGTTGGAACCGATCCCCTATCTTTTCAGTCCTTCGGCCCCAACAAAGCTTGGGTTGAACGCAAAAGCAGCATGTTTAGCCCTGGATCAAAGGGCCCTCGGCGGCTTTTGGAGCGAAAAACAGTGGCAGGAGGAATTGGAGCGGCAGGCAAATATTTGCATTGGCTACTGGAGCACCCCAGGGGCAGAAACACTGCTGGGCGTGATCTGCGGCTGGGTGGTTGCAGATGAAATTCAAATCAGCATGGTGGCTGTGGAACCGAGCAAAAGAAGGCTTGGCCTTGGCACAAAGCTGCTCCAAAATCTCCTCGCAAGAGCAAAGGAGCAGGGATGCCTGCGGGCGAGCCTTGAGGTTTCAGAGGCAAATCAGGCCGCCATTGCCCTATACGAAGGGGTAGGGTTTTCCACTTGCGGAATCCGTAATAACTACTACCGAAATGGCGACAATGCCTTGATTAAAGTAAAAGAGTTTTGTGAAAGTTAAACTAATTATTTTAGCGGTATTTTTTTGCGGTACGGTTTACCGGCCAATGTAACCAGTAGTAGCCAAACTTGCGTTTGATTTTGAAGCATTAAAAAGCAGCTAAATGCAGTTCAGGCAAAGTTATCGGTTTTCCCCCCACAGCCCCCCTTCAATTCCTGATAGGTTGGGAACATCTGCAGGCTCTGCCGCCAAACCATGTTCGAGCGGTTTACCGAAAAAGCCATCAAAGTGATCATGCTGGCCCAAGAAGAGGCCCGCCGTTTGGGTCACAACTTCGTTGGCACCGAGCAAATCCTGCTGGGTTTGATCGGTGAAGGCACTGGTGTAGCGGCCAAGGTTTTGAAATCAATGGGGGTAAACCTCAAAGATGCTCGCGTTGAAGTTGAGAAAATTATTGGCCGCGGTTCAGGTTTTGTTGCCGTTGAAATACCTTTCACACCCAGGGCCAAACGCGTTCTTGAACTCTCCCTGGAGGAGGCGCGCCAGCTGGGCCATAACTACATCGGCACTGAACATCTGCTACTTGGTTTAATTCGCGAAGGCGAAGGTGTAGCCGCAAGGGTTTTAGAAAATCTTGGCGTTGATCTAGCCAAGGTTCGCACCCAAGTAATTCGCATGCTTGGTGAAACCGCTGAAGTGAGCGCTGGGGGTGGCAGCAAAGGTTCCACCAAAACATCCACCCTTGATGAATTTGGTAGCAACCTCACCCAGTTGGCCTCCGATGGCAAACTAGATCCAGTGGTTGGTAGGCAAAATGAAATTGAACGGGTAATTCAAATACTTGGTCGTCGCACTAAAAATAATCCCGTTTTAATTGGTGAACCAGGTGTTGGTAAAACCGCCATTGCTGAGGGCTTAGCCCAGCGAATAATCGATGGTGAAGTTCCCGATATTTTAGAAGAAAAGCGTGTTTTAACCCTTGATATTGGTTTGCTTGTAGCAGGCACTAAATACAGGGGTGAATTTGAAGAACGGCTTAAAAAAATCATGGAAGAAATCCGTGGTGCCGGCAATGTGATCCTTGTTATTGATGAGGTTCACACCTTGATTGGAGCGGGTGCCGCTGAGGGTGCAATCGATGCTGCAAATATTCTCAAACCTGCCCTTGCAAGGGGGGAATTGCAGTGTATCGGTGCAACCACCTTAGACGAATATCGTAAACATATTGAACGGGATGCAGCCCTTGAGCGCCGCTTCCAGCCCGTGATGGTTGGTGAGCCATCAGTGGCCGAAACCATTGAAATTTTACGGGGCCTAAAAGAACGTTATGAAACCCACCATCGTCTAAAAATATCCGATGATGCCTTAGTAGCTGCTGCAACCCTTGGAGATCGCTATATCTCCGATCGATTTTTACCTGACAAGGCAATTGATCTTGTTGATGAAGCAGGCAGCAGAGTTCGCTTGTTAAACTCGAAATTGCCACCTGCGGCCAAGGAATTAGACAAGCAGTTGCGGGCAGTTCAAAAAGATAAGGAGTTGGCCGTTAGGGAGCAGAACTACACAAAAGCTGGTGAATTACGCGATAAGGAAGTTGAGTTGCGCGAACAGGTTCGTGGCATAACCCAAGCCCGCCGCAATGAAATTGCAGCCAGCAATGAAGCCCCTGCCGATGGCGAACAAGCCAAGCCAGCTGAAACCACAACAGACGGTACCCCAGTGGTGAGCGAGGAGGACATTGCCCAGATTGTTGCCTCCTGGACAGGCGTCCCGGTTCAAAAATTAACTGAAACAGAATCTGCCAAATTGCTAAATATGGAGGAAACTCTCCATCAAAGGTTGATCGGGCAAGACGAAGCCGTTAAGGCTGTTTCAAAAGCGATTAGGCGCGCCCGTGTTGGTCTAAAAAATCCAAATAGGCCGATTGCAAGCTTTATTTTCTCAGGCCCAACAGGTGTTGGTAAAACCGAGTTAACAAAAGCTTTGGCCGCATATTTCTTCGGCAGTGAAGAATCCATGATCCGTTTAGATATGAGCGAATTCATGGAGCGTCATACCGTTAGCAAATTGATTGGTTCCCCCCCCGGCTACGTGGGCTTTAACGAAGGCGGACAACTCACGGAAGCCGTAAGAAGGCGCCCCTATACGGTTGTTTTGTTTGATGAAATTGAGAAAGCCCACCCAGATGTATTTAATCTACTTTTACAACTACTTGAAGATGGCAGATTAACCGATTCAAAAGGTCGCACTGTTGATTTCAAAAATACACTTATTATTATGACTTCCAACATCGGCTCTAAAGTAATTGAAAAAGGCGGCGGCGGCCTCGGCTTTGAATTTGGCGGTGGTGATGTTGAAGAAAACCAGTATAATCGAATTCGCTCCTTGGTTAATGAAGAACTCAAGCAATATTTTAGGCCTGAATTCCTCAACAGGCTTGATGAAATAATTGTATTCCGCCAGCTCAACCGCGAGGAGGTTAAGCTTATTGCTGATATCATGCTTAGGGAAGTATTTACCCGCATGCAGGAGAAAGGTATAAGCCTTTCTGTTACCGAATCATTTAAAGAGCGCTTGGTGGAAGAGGGTTACAACCCCAGCTATGGAGCGCGCCCCCTAAGGCGTGCCGTTATGCGCTTACTTGAAGATTCTCTAGCGGAGGAATTCCTCTCTGGGCGTCTTAAAGATGGTGATGCCGCCCTTGTGGATGTGAACGAAGACAAGCAGGTTGTAATCAGGCAAACAACCCTGCCTCAAGAGCAGCCCGAGTTGGCTAGCGCTGGTGTTTGATTAGGGGATGACAGCCCCTGCAAGCAGCCAGCATTCCATCGCCCCCGCCCAGCTGTGGCGGGGGCCAGGGGTATGGCAGCAGGGCCTAGCGGATATCAAAAAAATTTCCAGCAAACCACTGCTATTAGGCCGCAGCCAAAATACCCGTACCCTGCGGGGGAAATTAGCCCAAGATCTCACCAACAACGGTTTCACAGTTGAAAGCGCTGAATTAAAATTTGATTGCTGTGAGATAGATTTAGCAGCACTAGAATTAAAGATTCAACAAGCAAGATGTGATGGGGTAATTGCCAGTGGTGGTGGCAAAGTTTTAGATGCAGGCAAACTACTAGCTGATCGTTTAGATCTACCGTGTATCACTGTGCCCACCAGCGCTGCCACCTGCGCCGGCTGGACAGCCCTTGCGAATATCTATAGCCCCGATGGCGCTTTTCAAGCTGATGTAAGCCTCAAGCGCTGCCCACAACTTTTGATATTCGACCATCAACTAGTGCTTACGGCACCAGCACGCACCCTTGCAAGCGGCATCGCCGATGCCATGGCTAAGTGGTATGAAGCCTCCGTGAGTAGTGGTCAAAGTAGGGATGGTTTGGTGCAGCAGGCTGTTCAACAGGCCCGGGTTCTGCGTGATCAATTACTGATTGAGGGGGTGGCTGCCCTGCAGGATCCTGGTTCAGAAGCCTGGGTTCGGGTGGCCGAGGCAAGTGCCCTCACCGCTGGTTTAATCGGCGGCCTCGGCGGTGCCCGTTGCCGCACCGTTGCTGCCCATGCAGTGCACAATGGCCTCACCCAACTACCCGCCTGCCACGCCTCTCTCCATGGCGAAAAAGTTGCCTTTGGAGTGTTAGTGCAACTGCGCTTAGAGGAACAGATTGGCGGTAGCCAATTGGCGGCCCAAGCGCGACGCCAACTAACACCTTTTTTCAAACAACTGGGCTTACCGGTGAATTTGGCAGATCTCGGCCTTGCTAAGGCCAGCCTTGAGCAATTGCAACAGGTATGCCGCTTTGCCTGCCAAACAAATTCCGATTTGCATCACCTACCTTTTCCCGTGGCTGTTGATGATCTACTGGCTGCATTGGTAAGTAGCACCCAAGGATGCTTAGTTCACTGAATTGGGCTGCCCAGCAGCTCAAGGATCCGCAGGGCAGGGCCCTAGCCGAATCAATTCGCTGGCTAGCCCTTGATCTGCCAGGAAAATTGGCAGATTTGGAATGGCCCGTAGCCGTATTGGGTGAAGGGAAACCAATACTGATGCTGCATGGTTTCGATAGTTCATTTCTTGAATTTCGCCGTCTCGCCCCTTTGCTTGCAAGCTCCAATCAACTTTGGATTCCCGATCTTTGCGGCTTTGGTTTCTCCCCAAGGCCCCCTGGCGCTGCCTACGGCCCCCAGCTGGTTTTAAGTCATCTCAAGGCGCTACTGCCATTAATTCAGGCGGCTAATCAGTTTGAAAAAATTGGTTTAATCGGTGCCTCCATGGGCGGTGCCGTGGCATTGCAGTTGGCCATGGCATTAGAGCAAAGCAATCCTCGATTAGTGGATAAAATACTTTTGCTTGCTCCGGCGGGCATCACCGGTAAAGCTAGGCCTCTGCCACCACCATTTAATAAATTTGGCGTTGCATTTCTTGGTCTGCCAGCAGTGAGAAGGGGGCTATGCCGGCAGGCATTTGCTGATCCAAAGGCCAGTGTTGGGCCTGCAGAAGAAGAGATTGCCAGTTTGCACTTAAAAACACCTGGCTGGGCTGAATCTTTGGCCACCTTTGCCAGCAGTGGTGGCTTTGCTGGGGTTGAAGGTGCATTGCCAAGCTGCGAACTGCAGGTGCTTTGGGGTGCAAACGACCGCATCTTGCCGGCTGCCCAACGGCAAGCGGCCGCAGCTCGATTGGGCGATTGCTGCACGGAACTCAAAAGCTGCGGGCATCTGCCCCACTTAGATCAACCAACCCTGGTGGCATCCCATTGGCGGCAAAGCCGATGAGCGGGCCCCTAATGCAGCTGCTCAGCCAGGGCATGCGTTTATGGCTTACCAGTGTTTGCAGTGAATTGGAGCAGCTTGATTTGGATTTGGATGGCTCGGCCCTTGGGCTATTGGCTGGGCACCTGCAGGGGGGGAAACTAACAGCCAAGGGTGTTGTTTTTCAAAACCTAGCCCTTGCAAATGTGGAACTCCAAAGCGATCCGATCGATTTTGAAGTTGGCGGCTTAATCAAAAAGCAAAAATTACAACTAAAACATAAATTTCAGATTCAAGGCTGCGTAACTTTTAGTGCCGCCAATCTAAATAAATCCCTTGCAAATCCCCATTGGCTTAGTTTTAGCAACAACATCGCCAGCCAACTATTAGGAGCCAACAACTTAGCTAGTTACGTAATAGCTGAGAACAAACTTAGTTTACATAGCAGCGATGGCAGATCCATTCAATGCAACCTAGAAGTATTAGATGGCATGCTTTGGTTACAACCAGTTAATTCCAAATCAACAGCGGCGATAGCAGTGCCCATGGATCCTGCAATTAGGCTTGAGAATGTATCAATTGAGGGCCAACAGTTGAGGCTAAAGGGCAGCTCAATTGTTAGCGCAGGAGCGGCTGGATCAAAGTAATAAAGTAGAAAACAACTGCTGGTGTAAACAAATAACTATCTACACGGTCTAAAATACCCCCATGGCCTGGAATTAAGGCGCCTGAATCCTTCACCCCCGCATCCCTTTTCATCATTGATTCAGTTAGATCTCCCACCAGAGCAAATAGGGCAACCAAGGCACCTAAAACAGCTCCCACGGCCCAGCCCCATTGCCATCCGAGCAAAACACCTCCGCAGGCGCCGCAAATCAAGCAAGCCGTGAGGCCGGCCAGGGCGCCCTCCACAGTTTTATTTGGAGACACCTCAGAGAGCATCGTGCGCCCATAGCGGCTGCCCCAGATGTAGGAGCCACAGTCGGCAGCCCAGATCAACACAAATGCCAACAGGGTGATGGCTAAACCATCGCTGGAAGCCCTGAGGCGCACCCAATGGCTGGGTAAAAAGCCCAGGTAAAACAAACCAAAAATTGAAGCGGCAATATCGGCAATGCTTCCCGTGATCGGCTGAAGCAACAACCAACCGCAGATCACGGTGCCCGCAAGCGGCAAAATTGCTGCCGCAAGGGCACTACCTGGAAATAACTGGGTGGTTATCAACAGCAATTGGCACACAACCAAGGTGGTTTTTGTTGCAGGCCTTATGCCCTTGAACTGGGCTAAACGAAAAAATTCCAACAGGGCCAAATGCACAATCACCCCAAGGCTGAGGGTGAACCACCAGCCGCCAAGCCAAATGATCACTAGGGCAAAAAGGGCTGCCGCTAAGCCGCTCAACCATCTATTCATTGAATGCTCATTAATGGCGCTCTGCTGCGATCAAAAAGAGCGGTTCCGCCGCCCCTAACCTTGTTTGGTCGCCCCGCCGTTGCATGCGATGAACCGTAGCCTGCACCACCTGTAAATCAGAGGCCTCCAGCTGGCCCAGATGGTCGGTGGCATCCACCAAACCCTCCAAACTTGAAGTGCTGATCACCAGCCGCCCCCCCAAGGCCAATGATTCCCAAACGGCCCTGAGCACATCCCCAAGGGGGCGCCCCACCTCAAGCAACACCCGATCGGGATTTGGGGCAAGCCGTTGCAAATCCACGGGGGCTTGCCCCTGCAACACCTCCAAATTATTTATGCCAAATCGGGCCCGATTGCGTTCAAGTAATTCAACCGCC